>JAKSQH010000036.1 GCA_024404245.1 Clostridia bacterium | reverse complement strand
AATTCAATCATAATATCTCTGCCTTCCTATCATTTGTTTACTAATATATTTGCATCTTCGCTGCATTGTCGACAGCTCGGAAGATTCAAATTGAATTAAAAATCGGAATTTACCATCCCTGCAAATTCTTGTTTTCGCTTGGTTCTCTTATCAGAAAGTGAACTCTGACTTCCGGAATCGGACGTATGGAGAAGGGCTGAATCGCCATTTGCCAAGCCGTAGACGCTTTATCTTTCGTTTGAACGGTCCCGGTTTGAACAACATCAGAACCTTTTTTTTCACGCCGAAATTTATCCTTATAACATGCGTATCCAGCTATAGGCCAGTTCCGGCCACAGTCTGATGTCCGGATACGGATTGCTGTCTGTTTCCTGTTTTTCATGCTGATCCGAATGCTGTTCTTCCCTTCGGTTTTCAGCTTTGAACTGTTCTTTGATTTCCGCCGTTCTCTGCGGTGACACATTCACGCCCTTGCCGGTAAAAACAGCTTTAACCGCTGCCTTCAGCTGTTCAAACGTATAGTCATCACAGTACCTGTTATTCAGGAAATCCTCCGAGCATACCGATCTTCCGTGTCCGCCGTGCGGGAACACATACATAGCATGCGGAATTCTGTTCTTCTGAAGGCTTTCAGCAAACATATAACTGTTTTCTACAGGGACCAGATCATCTTCCTGCGTCGACCATACAAAGCACGGAGGCGTCTTTTCCGAAACCTGTTTTTCCAGTGAAAAATATGTCATTTCCTCTTCGGAGGCGTTCCGTCCGATAAGCGCCCATACGGAAGGCATATGGGTGTACTCACCGGTTGTGATCACGGGGTACGAAAGGATCACACCGTCAGGCCTGTTGGAAACACCCGCGTATTTTCCATGATCTTCGTCATCCTGCCAGTGTGTGGCCAATGTGCCGCACACATGCCCGCCCGCGGAGAAGCCGCATGCAATGATTCTGTCCGGATTGATCCTGTACTCTTCAGCATTGCTTCTGATGATTCTGACCGCTCTGGAAACATCCTTCAGCGGCTGTTTTTTCAATGGGACCGCAAAGGTAATATCGGTAGTATATGTGAGTACAAAAACATTCATACCCATATCGAAAAATGTCTTGGCTACACACTCGCCTTCATGGGGCACTACCAGACAATACCCTCCGCCCGGCACAACCAGCATTGCATCCCGCACCGTGTCGTCATCATGAAGATATACCCTCATATTCGGCTCAAAACCGTAAGCTGCCTTATAGTCATATTCGCCCGCGTCCCATATATTGACTCTGAACTTGTGAAAATCAGACTTTATACCGTTCCAGATCAGGGATGCCAACGCGCGATATCCTGTTTCCGAAAAATGCAATCCGTCATTCGGTTGCATCACATCTTCATTATCATCATTGAACGTATCGTCAGCAGCCAGATCGATCAGGGGCAAGCCTTTTCGCCCGGCTAATGCGCGCACAAAAGCAGCGGCCTCGGCCACCTGCGGCGCGTATCCGCAATTGGACATGGCAGGATTGACAGTAACATGCGGCGGCGTGCACAAAAAGATTCTTGCCGCAGGCGCTTCCTGTTCCAGCAGTCGGATCAGTTCCTCATACGCGGCATTGTCAGGCGTATCTTCCGTTGCGGAATGTCCTCCGTTTGTTCCGATCATCAGCACGATATAATCCGCGTTGTCAACATGAAAGCCACCTTCCTGATACCATTTCAGCAAATCCGAGGCGCGCCATCCGCATTTTCCGAAATTGCACGTTTCCATCCCGGCTATTTGCCCGAGAAAAAGCGGGTAGTTCCCGGGTTGAACGTTGGCCATGCCGCTTTTCCCGTAAACCCCGTAATCCCCTTCTGTCAGACTGTCGCCGATGCAGCAGATCAGCTTTTTGTTTTCCGCCATTTTTTCATTCCTCCGGTCTGAAATGAACAACTTCGCGAACTGCTTCCGCGAGTTATTATAGTTCTTAAAAAGAATTCCATACATTCATCAATCTGTCTACAGGGAAAATACCGGACTGATCTTTAATGCAATCCATCCGGGCTGAAGATTGAGTGAATGTTGTTTGTTCCTAACAAGCTGAGATTTTTTTACGATTGCGCAATTTGCAGGTTTCATATTATTCCCTTTTCCTTCGCTGATGTCATGAACGTTGATTCAGGGTATCCATCACAACAAATAAGGTCCCGGCAATCATGATGATCAGCCCAAGGAAATAGTTTCCGGTCAATATTTCTCTCCACACGGTCGTATATACTCATATCTCAACCGTATTGATCATTCTCATAGATCAATTGATCCACTTACGTAATTCAACCATTGAAACGGTGCACAGTTTTCCCCCGCGGAATATAACCGGTCTTTTCATTACAGGTACGGTTTCGTATCGGCTGACTGCAGTTTACCTTTTTCCTGTCCGGATATAGTTGATCAGTTCCTCCAAATCATCGAATTCATCATAGTCTCCCATAATTCCTTCACGATGATAAACGATTCCGGCACGTTCATTTCGTTCAAGGCAATCCAGCAGTTCATCAACACCAAACCTCCGGGCGAACTCTGCAAACGCCCGCGCCTTGATCTTCTCCGCAAATAAGCCTTTTCGGCATTCCGCGGGTTCGCATTCAAAACACCCGCTCAAATTCTTATCGATTCCGCATCGGCGAACCTCACACCATTCCGCATCCTTACACCAAGATAATTCCATAAATCCGTCCCGCTTGCATCCTTTACAGGATACATTCTCAGAGCACAGACAGCATGCCAGTCCGCAGCGGGCAATTCCCAGTTCTCTTTTCATGATAACCTCCGTATATTTCTATTTTCTGATCAGGCTTGTTTGCTTTTTACTGCTTCTTCATAATCTGATAATCATCCCTTAGTTCCTTCCGCAGAACCGGCATTTATCGGGTTCAGGCTTGCTTACCGAAGCAATACCGGTGATAACCTTTTCCGAATCCGATTTTTGTATAGAACGGATCACCTTCGCCGGTCATATGGGAAGCACCTTTATCCCTGAAGGTACGGTAATGCTATGTCATGGCTGCGGCGGCCAACCCTTTTTTCCTGTGTTCCGGAACGGTACACAGGGGTTCCGTGTAGGCCGGATGATTTTCAGGCGCCCGCCACATGCCGGAATAGCACACATTGCTTACAAGCGTCAAACAGATAAAGCATAGACGGCGTTGAAACATCCTGAACAATTCACCGTATGCAGAAGATATCCCGTGCTGCCGGGCGTCTTCTTAACGGCTCCACTAATGAGGCTCATGCTCTGTACTTACTTCATCACATCCCACTCTGCAACCGTATTGTACCAATGTGCTTATGGCATTTCAAGTTCTTTCTGTTTCCTCTGAAATTTGATTTCTCCATCCGCCCGTGATATACTTATCCTTGACGGGTCCCCGTTTCACCGACCCGCGGAAAGAGAGTCAACGTATGCTCCGAATTAACTTCCCGGCGCGGTCACAAGACTGACAGCACGTCACGCCGGAGTATAAACAAGTGTTGTCAGCAGGCTGCGCCGTTCAGATCATCGTACCCTATGACATTTGAAAGGAGCAGACTCACATGACCACACAGGAATTGAAAGTCCTCTGGAAAAAGGAAGAGGACATCGCTCACATTCACGGGTGGGATTTTTCTCACATTCACGGCAAGTATCAGGAAGAGAACGATCTTCCCTGGGATTACGAAGCAATCATCCGCGGCTGTCTGAAGGATGACATGAAGCTGCTGGATTATGACACCGGCGGCGGAGAATTTCTGCTTTCGCTGGGGCATCCCCACGCAAACACAGCGGCAACCGAGGGCTATCCGCCCAACGTAGCGCTCTGTGAAGAAACCTTTGCCCCGCTCGGCGTCAACTTCCGCCCCTGCGCGGATCCCTCCGCCGTCCCGTTTCCGGATGCTTCCATGGATATCATCATCAACCGCCACGGGGATATCTGTCCACGTGAGATCCGCCGTTTACTGAAGGAAGGCGGAATGTTCATCACCCAGCAGGTCGGTGAGGAAAATGACCGCGACCTGGTGCGGTTGGTTCTGCCGGACGCGCCGAAGCCTTTCCCCGGATGGAATCTTTCCGAAGTGCGACATTCATTTGAGACGGAAGGTTTCCGCATTCTCCGTGCTGAAGAAGCGTTCCTGCCGATCCGCTTCTTTGATATCGGCGCGTTCGTCTGGTTCGCGCGGATCATCGAATGGGAGTTCCCCGGTTTCTCCGTGGATACCTGTTTTGACCGTTTACTGGCTCTGCAGCGGATTCTGGATTGCGGCAAACCCATTGAAGGAACGATCCACCGTTTCCTGCTGGTTGCGCAAAAATAACTGAACAGGCAAGCCGCCCGTTTCTTACGCAAAGGAACGGGCGGTCTCTATATTGTTTTTATCGCTCTTCAAGCGTGCGGAAGCATAAATTATGGCAGTATCGCCCTCTGCGAGGTTCCGACACTGTTGCTCAGCAAGCGTGTGCTGGAACACAGACATAAATACCCGTTCCGGCAACGGTTTGTCACATTATCTGACGTGCGGCCAAACTGACATTATATATCTCCGGGCACAAAAGTATCCTTTTCACACACTGTATAAACGCTTTTACCCCATTTTCTCCTCACAAATGAAGATCTGCCGTCAGTCATCCGGAGGCAGACCATCTTTCTGACAGAACGGTACCACCCGCAGATTTTACTTTTTCATTTGCAGTATGATTATGTTAGGATATTCCGTACTTCCCTGCTCATCGTATTTCACACTTTCCGTAACCATGGAAAGCACTCCGCTTGCCAGGGGATCCATCTCCTCCACCTTGCCGGCCGGTTTCCCGGAATAAGCAAAGCGTACTTCCAGGCTTCCGTTTTTTTCGGAATACATCACTGTCACACGAAGCTTATCCTCTTCACTCAGCGACGGCAGAAGCAACCCGTTCAGCGTTTCCTCCAGCGCCAGCTGCAGATAACGCGCCGTGCGGTCACTCAGGCCAAGCCGTAACGCGAACTGCGCCGTATGCTCGTTTAGTGCCGCGTAATCCACATGCCCGGGATTCAGATTCTCTTCCAGCAATTTCAGCCGCTGCACGAAACGGCGTGTCTTTTCTCTCCGGGGATGCTCGAAAATTTCTTCCGGAGTCCCCTGCTCATAGATCACGCCCTCGTCCATATAAAATACGCGTGTTGACACATCCCGCGCGAACTGCATTTCATGTGTCACAATAAGCATGGTAAGGCCTTTCCGCGCCAGCGCGCGTATAACCGCGAGCACTTCACCCACCATGGTCGGATCCAGCGCGGAAGTAGGTTCATCAAACAGAATGATCTCCGGATTCATGGACAGCGTCCGCGCGATGGCTGCACGCTGTTTCTGCCCACCGGAAAGCTCATCCGGATAAGCCAGTGCCCGATGCTCCATACCTACACTTCTGAGCAGTTCCATTCCTTTGTCATATGCTGCCTGACGGCTCTCCCCGAGCAGCGTGACAGGACCCAGCATCACATTTTCGATGATGTTCATGTGTTCAAACAGGTTGAAGCTTTGAAACACCATACCCATTTTCCGGCGAATCAGATGCACCTTCGCGTTTTTCCGGGTGATGGACTCTCCGTCAATCAGAATCTCGCCCGAGGTCGGTGTTTCAAGCATGTTCAGGCAACGCAGCAGCGTGGATTTTCCTGTACCGGAAGGTCCGATAATCGAAATAACATCGCCTTTTTCAATCTCCGCGTTGACATCCTTCAGCGGAGTCACACCTTCATAGGCTTTACATAAGTGACGAATGCTGATCATAGCATTTTCACCCCTTTCACGCAGCGATGCACACGGTCGGGCTTCAGCCTGATTTCTATACGGGACACCAGATACCCAAGCAACGCGGCCGCGGCAAAGTATATCACTGCCGTAGTAATCAGCGGGAACAGCGCGTCATAAGTCCGGCTTCGGATAATATCGCTCATCTTGGTCAGATCCTGCACGGTGATATACCCAACTACCGATGTGGATTTGAGCAGTGAAACCACTTCTCCTTTGTATACCGGCAGAAAATGCAGAGCAGCCTGCGGCATCACGATGCGAAAGAACGCGTCCCTGCGGGTGTAGCCCATAGCCAGCGCGGCCTCCATCTGTCCGGCAGGTACGGCATCGATACCGGTGCGCATCATTTCGGAAACATAAGCCGCGAAGTTCATGGTAAACGCCGCCACAGCCACCGTCAGACCTGTTACCGAAGGGCCGGTGAAAACGACATAATACAGTATCAGCAACAGCACCACAATGGGCGTGCCCTGTAAAAGACGGATATACGCGGTGGTTACGGCCGTGCAGATTTTGTTCTTCCTGCGTCGCAGAAGGCAGATACCAAAGCCCAGCAGTGTACCGAAGATCCCGCTCAGCAGTGAAATCACCATTGTGGTCCACAAGCCCTGTAAAAGCAACTGCCAGCGGTTTTCCCTGATAAAGGTGGATACGAAACTGTCCTTCAGTGAAGTAAAGAAGTCAGGCTTCTCCATAGGGCAACGCACAAGCATCACGGTTTTTTCAGTGGAATACGGTACGGAAAACAGCACTTTTTCCGCGCGTTCATCGCTGTATGTGATTCCGTTGGCAATAATGTCCGAACGGGTTCCCAGGCTTGGAATGAGCGCGTCAAAGCTCATGTCTATGACTTCGAGTCCATAGCCCGTTTCGCGGCAGAATCGTATCATCAGATCAATATCTATACCTACTATACAGCCGTTGCGGATATAAGCGTAAGGCGCATAAGCGCTTTCCGTACCCAGGCGGATCGTTCCGTTCACAGCCTCCAGTGCCTGATAATCGGTCACCTGATGCTCCGTGTCATTCGTCAGCCACGCTTCCGTCACGGCATCCAGCGTACCGTTATCTTTCGCGCGCGTCAGGAACTCATTAAGCTGTGCCTGCAGCTTCAACCCGTCGTCATCTTTGGGCAGAGCCATGCATATAGCCAGCTCATCCAGTTTTTCCGGCAGATAGGTAATGCCGTCAGTTGTCCCGATCATCTCGCGCGCTGTGACTTCACTCGTGGTAAAGCCGTCCAGTGAGCCGTTTTTCAACTGCAGCATCATATCCGGTACGGAAGTGAAGTAGGTTATATCGCTCAGCGGAAATTTCTCGCTGCAGAAAACATCATAACTGGTGCCTGTCTGCACACCCAGACGGATATGCGGAGCGTAGAATTCCTCAATTGATGTAAAGAAATGCTCTTCATCACCGCGAGCCGATCCCGGCAGCATCACGGAGCTCAGCAGCAAAAGTGTCATCAGACAGCACGCAATCCGTACAACCGTCTTTGGCCATTTATCACAAATCATCAGTACAGCCTCCTTATGGAAACATGCTCCGGAAACAGTTATTTATTCACCTGAAGCAATGAACATCCCGTACTCTTTCGGAATGTTCAGCACCCCGTCAACGGTACGGGCATTGAATTCGGAAATAAGCGTTTCTCTGTCCAGTTCACGCAGCGCGGACATACCGGAAAGCGAATATACATAATCCGCAAGATCCTCCACATGTGTCACCGCCAGCGCGTCCGGGTAGTCTTCACGCCGTACCGCTGTGAAATACCTTTCCAGTACTTTGGTTCCGTTCTGAAGAGTGAATGTATGATTCACCTTATCCGAAACCCCGTATTTGCTGAACATTCCGCACAGATAGTCCATAATACCGTTTTCTCCGTACGTCGCGCAATAGAAGATTCCGCCCGGTTTCAGAACTCTGCGCACTTCCCGCAGTCCTTTATCGGGATCCGGAACATGATAGAGCATCATATTGGCAATCACGAAATCAAACGACCGGTCCGGGAAAGGAATATCCTGTATATCGATCTGCCGGTACCGGATGGACGGATACTGTTTCAGTGTCTCGCCTGCCGTTTGCAGCATACCGGCGGAAAAATCCGAGAGAATCAGAGGATCACAGGCGTTGATCAGATCCGGTTGGTCACGCCAGAACGATCCGGTACCGCAGCCAAGCTCCAGCACCGAAGCACCGGAGAAAAAGCTGTAATGCTGCGCGATCCAGTTCGCGAAGCCCTGCCGGTTTATTGAATACTTCTCGTGGATCGTAATCCGGATATCCAGATTATCAGATGACGCGTACTGTTCTTTCACTGCTCTTGTCAGATCCGATTCATTCACAGCCGATAACCTCCGCTCTGTTCCGGTTCAGGATTTCTTTACAGTAGTATAACACAGCCCGGTTCGTGTTTCAAATAAACCGTTACGCGCGTGACCGGTTGCCGTTTCTTTCACAGTGAACGGTTGCCTGTCATCTGTCCGGCCGTTGTACAGTGCGAGGATGAATACCGGTTCATGGCAGCGTCCGCCTTTCTTTGTTCTTCTCGCGTTCCTGCTCATTGTTTTCTTGACATTAACAGGGAAAAAAAAGTAAAATGTAAGCAACATTTGGAGAAAGAGGGTTATCCGTATGAAGAGAATGATCGCTTTGCTGCTCGCGCTGATCATGATGTGCGGAATCGCAGGCGCTTTTGCCGAAGATACCGTCAAGATCGGCATCATCGTTCCTTTTACCGGCACAATGTCCCTTTACGGTGAATGCATGTTCAAGGGTGCCACCATGGCTGTTGATGAGATCAACGCCAACGGCGGCCTGCTCGGCAAACAGGTTGAGCTGATCAAATATGACAACCAGAACGATGAAACCGAATCCAGAAACGGTTTTAACTGGCTCATCAAGCAGGATGTCGAACTGATCATCGGGCCGCTTAGTTCCGGCACCACCAAGGCGATCGTTGACATGGCCAACGATGAGGAAGTCGTTCTTCTTACCTGCACCGCCACAAATGACGCGCTGGATGAAGAAGACAACTTTGTCTTCCGCTGCTGCTACAAGGATTCGTTCCAGGGTACAATCGGCGCAGCGTTCTGCTATCTGAACGGCTATAAGAAGGTCGGCGCCATTTACTGCGCGGCCGATACCTATTCCAAAGGCCTGTATGATTCCTTTGCCGCCGGCTGCGAAAAGTACGGCATTGAAATTGTGGAAACAGCTTCCACCGCCAGCTTTGACTCCATGGATGTTACCAATCAGTTCACCGCGATGATCGAAAAGGGCGCTGAGCTGGTTTATACGCCGTATTACTACAACACCATCGGCCCGCTGGTTGTTCCGCAGGCGCGTTCCGCCGGTTATACCGGTGTGATTCTCGGTGCCGACGGCTTTGACGGCGTACCGGATTATGTTGTTCCCGGCGCTGATCTTGATATCTATAACAATGTTTACTGGAACAACCATTTCGACCCCAATGCCGACAGCGAAATCGTCCGTTCCTTCGTTTCCAGGTATCAGGCGCTGTATAACAATGAAACCCCCAACGCGCTGAGCGTTCTGCCCTATGACGCGGTTTATATGTTTGCCACGGCGATCAATAACGCCGGTGCCGCGGACGCTGAATCCGTCCGCGAAGCCATGTCTGATACCTCCGCTGTTTATGAGCTGGTCACCGGCACATTCACCCTGAATGAAGACGGTTCTCCGAACAAGGGCGCCACCATGTTTGAGTTCTATCATGACACAGAAAACGACCGGGTTGATTTCCGTGCGATTTCCGTGATCAATGAACTGCCTGAGGTCAAGTAACCTTCATCACTCATTCTTCGGAGGGAAGCGCCGGCCGCTTCTCTCCTTATTCTGTTAATGAGGCTGTATAACCATGACGATTTTTCTTTCAACACTGATGGTCGGGCTGCGGCTCGGAAGCATCTATGCCCTGATTGCGCTCGGATATACCATGGTTTACGGTATTATCCGCATGATCAATTTCGCGCACGGAGACTTTATCATGGTCGGCGGATACACGCTTGTATTCACGATGCCGGTAATGACCGAAAAGCTCGGGCTTCCGGCATGGACAGGCGTTGTGTTTGCCATCATTGTCTGTGCGATCGTCGGCGTGCTTGTTGAGTTGCTTGCCTATCGCCCTGTGAGGAAAAAAGGCACCGGCATGAGCGCTTTGATTACCGCCATCGCGATGAGCCTGATTCTGGAAAACCTGGCGCAGGCAATTCCCGCGATCGGGCCGAATCCGAAAATCCCGCAGGTCATTTTCCCCGCCAGTTCGTTGACTCTGGCCGGTATTACAATCGACACTACAACAATCTACACGATTGTTGTCGCCGGGGCCATGATGGTTTTGCTGACGTTGCTCGTCAAAAAAACGAGCTTCGGCAGGGCCATGCGCGCCGTATCCGAAAATAAGAAAGCCGCTGTTCTGATGGGTGTCAGTGTTGACAGGACCATCCTGCTGACATTCGCGATCGGCGCTTCTCTGGCCGCGGTCGCCGCGCTGATGTATATCGCGCAGTATCCGCTTGTATTCACAACGATCGGATCCTCCCTCGGTCTGAAAGCCTTCGTCGCGGCGGTGCTCGGCGGTATCGGCAGCCTGCCCGGCGCGATGCTCGGCGGCTTGATTATCGGCATGGCGGAATCATTCACAGTCAGTTATATTTCCTCCGCCATGGCTGATACGTTCGTTTATCTGATCCTGATCATTGTGCTTTTGATCCGGCCCGTCGGTATTCTCGGTAAGAATGTGAGGGAAAAAGTATGAGCAGAAAAACAAAGGGATATCTTCTCAACACAGCGGTTATCGCTGTGGCACTGCTGATCTTTTTCTTTTACAGGAACAGCATGATGGAAGCCAACAACAAGAACTTCAGGCTCAGCGTCATCCCGTCCGTATGGCAGTGCTGCTATCTGATTATTCTTTCGGCCAGCCTCAATCTGGTGCTCGGTTTCATGGGGCAATTGAGTATCGCGCAATGCGGCTTCATGGCAATCGGCGCCTATACCTCCGCCCTGCTGTCACTGGCGTTTGAACGCGCGGGATTCTATACGGACAAATCCGGCTTTAACTTCACTGTTGTGCTGATTCTGTCCTTCCTGAACGCCGGTCTTCTGTCCGCTCTGGTCGGGCTTGTGGTCGGCATTCCCGCGCTCCGCCTCAAAGGGGACTATCTGGCAATCATCACCCTCGGCTTCGGCATGATCATCGTCAACCTGATCAATAACCTGCCTTTCGCCGGGCAGAACGGTCTTGAACAGGGATCCGCCAGTTCATCCCTTTATGAAAACGGGCTCGGCTTTTCATCAAAGCAACAGGTTGCCTGGGTTTTCCTGGCGATTCTGATCACGCTGTTCGCCGTTACGATCATGTTCATGTTTATCCGCTCCAAATACGGCCGCGCGATACGCGCGATCCGTGATGATGAGATCGCGGCTGAAGCATGCGGTATCAATGTCAGCCATTACAAGGTGCTTACATTCGTCTACAGCGCTTTCTTCGCGGGTATCGCCGGCGCGCTGTTCTCCTGCTGCAACGGTTCACTTTCCACCGGTACATTCACTTTCGCCAACAATTCCATTCTGAATTCAACATTCCTTGTCGTCATGGTTGTCCTCGGCGGTATGGGCAGCCTCACAGGATCGATCGTAGCCGCTGTGCTGATGTTCCTGCTGAACCGCTTCATCAAGGAAGGCGAATGGCTTTCCAGTGCACCGCAGTTTGTTCAGACAATTTTCGGATATCCGATGCTGGTATACAGTATCATTCTCGTAATCGTGATTGTTTTCCGTCCCAAGGGCATCTTCGGGCATAACGAATTCTCCCTGATCAATCTGCCCGCGGATTTGAAAAGAATATTCAGCAAAAAGAAGGGAAAGGAGGCGGGCGTATGAGTGATCCGATTCTGACGGCGGAACATATCAGTATCAGCTTCGGCGGTCTGAAGCCGGTCAACGATTTCAGCATGAGCCTTCATTCCGGTGAGCTTGTCGGTTTGATCGGCCCCAACGGCGCGGGCAAAACTACGGTGTTTAACCTTCTCAGCGGTGTTTACCACCCCGATGAGGGTGAAATCCGTCTGGCCGGAAAACGCATTGACAATATGCCGCCGCATGAGGTTGTCGCGGAAGGTATCGCGCGTACATTCCAGAATATCCGCCTCTTTAAGGAGATGTCCGTGCTGGACAACGTAAAAGTGAGCATGGTGCCGCACGCGCAGTATTCTTTTCTGGACGCGACACTTCGCACACCGCGCTTCCGCCGTATTGAAAATGAGCAGGACAGCCACGCGCGTGAGCTGCTTGAGCTTTTCGGTCTTGAGAATGTTGCCGATGAGCTTGCCGAAAACCTTCCCTACGGTCAGCAGCGCAAGCTGGAAATCGCCCGTGCGCTCGGCACCAATATGAAAGTGCTTCTGCTGGATGAACCGGCCGCCGGTATGAACCCTACCGAAACAGCCGAACTGCGCGAGAGCATTGACCTGATCCGTGAAAAGTTCGGTATCGCGATCCTTTTGATTGAGCATGATATGAGCTTTGTGATGAATATCTGCGAACGGATCATGGTGCTGGATTTCGGCCAGAAGATCGCGGAAGGCACGCCTGATGTCATCGCGGCGGATCCCCGTGTGATCGCCGCGTATCTGGGTGAAGAGGAAACAAAGGAGGATCCGCAGAATGTCAATGCTTGAAATTGAGGACCTCCAGGTCTATTACGGCCGCATTCACGCGATCAAGGGCGTTTCCCTTTCTGTTGAGGAAGGTGAGATTATCTCCCTGATCGGCGCGAACGGTGCCGGTAAAACCACAATTCTGCACACAATAACCGGACTGACAAAAGCGAAATCCGGTAAAATCGTTTATGACGGGCATGATCTGCTATCCATTGCCCCGCATAAAATTGTGAAGCTCGGTCTTGCGCATGTGCCTGAAAGGCGTCAGTTGTTCGAACGCATGACGGTTGAGGAGAATCTGCTGATGGGCGCCTATTTCCGTACGGACAAGGCTGCCGTTCGTTATGATCTCGGGCGCATATACAAGCTCTTCCCGAGGCTTAATGAAAGAAAAAGCCAGATCGCGGGCACGCTGTCCGGCGGTGAGCAGCAGATGGTTGCCATGAGCCGCGCGATGATGAGCCAGCCGAAAATGATCGTAATGGATGAACCGAGTATGGGGCTGAGCCCGATTCTCGTCAAAGAAGTTTTCGGTATGATCAAAGAAATGCACGATCTTGGCATTACCGTGCTGCTGGTAGAACAGAACGCGAATATGGCGCTTGCCATCGCGGACCGCGGCTATGTGCTTGAAAACGGCAGAATCACGATGTCCGGTACCGCTTCCGTTCTTGCCTCCGATGACGGTGTACGGAAAGCGTATCTCGGAGACAGATAAGGTTTTCATGTGATTCCTGTTGCATGTTGTATACGGAGGTGAACGGCATGTTCCGACTGAAAGAAAACGGTACAACAGTCCGCACGGAAATCGTTGCCGGGCTGACTACTTTCATGACCATGAGCTACATCGTGGTTCTGAACCCGAATATCCTGACCAATTTCGGCGTTGACGGCGGTCAGGGGCTCTGGAACGCGGTCTTCATGGCCACCTGTCTCGCCGCCGCGATCGGTACGGCAGTCATGGCGCTGTACGCGAACAGTCCTTTTGTTATGGCTCCCGGAATGGGGCTGAACAGTTTTTTCGCCGTTGTCGTGGGGAACCTCGTCGCGATGACCGGCGCCACTTACCTTCAGTGCTATCAGGGCGCGCTGGTGATCATCTTTATCGAAGGCGTTGTGTTTATTCTGCTTTCCGTGCTGCGCGTCCGTGAGAAAATCGTTGACGCGATTCCGCTCGGAATAAGGCTCAGCATCGGGCCGGCCATCGGCATGATGCTTCTGAACATCGGTTTCGGTTCCAACGCGGGTATCTATACAGCCGACGGAAACGGCCCTTTCTATGTGCTGCGTGATTTCTTCGGCGCGCTCACGCCGTCCTCAATCGCCGGAAAACTCGGTTCCGATTACAGCGCGCTTGTACTCACGGTAATCACGATGCTGGTCGGTCTTTTCCTGATTATCCTGCTTAATCTCAGGCATATCAAAGGCTCTGTTCTGTTCGGCATGCTCGGCGCGTCCGTGTTTTACTGGGCGTGCGAAGCAATCTTCTTCGGCAGTAATCCCTTTGAATCGCTGGCCGGCGCATCCTTTATCCCGCCTTTCGCGGATCTGACCCGGCTCACACTGTTCAAGCTCGATTTTGGCATGCTTTTCGACACCGGCATTTTCACCGCGATCACCCTGATCATCACCTTCTGCATGATCGATATGTTCGATACGATCGGTACACTGATCGGCGCGGCCGGCAAGGCGAACATGCTGGATGAAAACGGAAATATGCCGCGCATCAAGGAAGCGCTCACAGCGGACGCGGTCGGCACAATCGCCGGTTCACTGGCGGGCACACCCACAGTAACCACTTTTGTGGAATCCGCTACGGGCGTGGAAGCCGGCGGACGCACAGGGCTCACAGCACTGACCGGTTCCGTGCTTTTCCTGCTGTGCATTTTCATTTCGCCGCTTGTCGCGCTGATCCCGCCCGCCGCGACCAGTTCCGCCCTGATCTATACCGGTATTATTATGCTCGGTTCGCTCAAAAATCTGAAATTTGACGATCCGTATCAGCTGATTCCCGCCGCCCTTATGTTGATTGCCATGCCGGTCAGCGGCTCCATCGGACAGGCCATCGGCCTCGGAATGATTGCCTACACAGTCATGAAGCTGTTCTCCGGAAAGGCAAAGGAAGTCTCCGTGCTGACCTATATTATTTCAGTCATTTTCACCGTCAAGTTCTTCCTCGTGGTCTGATAAACAGATAACATGCTCAGGCAGCCGCTTCACGGCTGCCTTTTCCGTTAAAAAGAGCGTGCCGCCCGGGCACGCTCTTTTCTCTGTACTGTTGTTTATGTTTACCGATTCACAAACAGCGGAACCCGTTTCCACGCGTTCACATCCACAAGGCCCTGTGTAGTCATTTTGATATCCGGAATCACGGGCAGGCTGACAAATGCCAGATTCATAAACGGCTCAATACCGGGTGCGGAGCCGAGTTCCGCTGCCGCTTCCCTGACCTTCCGGTTCTGCTCAGCAATTTCGGACGCGTTTCCGAGTCCCATCAGCCCCGCGATCGGCAGCGGCATATCCGCCAGTACTTCCCCGTCGCGCACAACAGCGAGCCCTCCGCCGATCTCCCGTATATGGTTCGCGGCAACAGCCATATCCTCATCCGAAACACCGGCAACAATCAGGTTGTGCGAATCGTGGGATACCGAAGACGCGATCGCGCCTTTCCGTATTCCGAGCCCGTTGATGTATCCAAGCCCGATATGTCCGGAGTCAACATGCCGTTCAATCACAGCCAGCTTAATGATATCATTCTCTGTATTCACGCCGTTGTTCCGCGAAAAATCAAGCTCGATCCTGCGTTCTCTTGTAATCAGCTGATCGGGGATCACCTGAATCACGCGGCACGGTCCGTGCCCCGGTTCAATATGGAACATGGTACGGTCCTGTTTTCTCAGCATGACCGAATTCCGTACGGCCTTCCAGATATCCGGCCGTACCTGAGGATCCTCAAAATCCGTTATCCGCCCGTCGTCCACAACCTTTTCGCCGTGGCGGTACACATCCCTTACCTTCATGGTTTCCAGCTCATCAAGGATCAGGAAGTCGGCCTGATATCCGGGCGCGATCGCGCCGAGATCACTCAGCCCGAACCGTTGCGCGGCCTGCAGTGTGGCCATCCGTACAGCGGTCAGCACCGGCGCGCCTTTCTGTACAGCCTGCCGGATAATGCTGTCAATATGTCCGTTGTAAAGCAAATCCGCCGGATGCTTGTCATCGGTTACCAGCAGGCAGCGGCGTGACACAGGCTCCTCAAACAGCGGCAGCAGCGCGTCAAGATTCCTTGCGGCCGTTCCCTGCCGTATCATAATCCACTGTCCCTTGTTCAGCCGCTCTGTCGCCTCAGCCATTGTTGAGCACTCATGGTCATCAAAAATACCCGCGGCAATATACCGGTCAAGATCCTTACCGGTGATCATCGGCGCGTGCCCGTTGATCAGCTTTCCCGCTCCGTGTGCCGCGTTGATCTTGTCCGTTACAGCCGGCACACCCGCGATCACACCCGGGAAATTCATCATCTCGCCGAGACCGATTACATGCGGATCACTGAACAGCACCGCGATATCCTGCGCGTTCAGCACGCCGCCGGATTCATCAAACTCCGTAGCCGGCACACAGGACGGCACTGTGTAGTACACCGACATCGGCAGCTTTCTGCTCACTTCAATCATGTACCCGATTCCGTACAAACCGGATACATTGGCAATTTCATGCGGATCCGCGATCACCGTTGTGGTTCCGTGAGGAAGGCATGCCCTTACAAACTCAGCCGGGCTGAGCATTGTGCTTTCAATATGAATGTGTCCGTCAATCAGACCCGGACAAATCACTTTACCGCCGATATCCTCAACACGGTCAGCGTCTTCTTCGGTGTATGCACCCACGCCGATAATTCTTCCGCCTTCGATCAGAACATTCGTTTTCTGCACGGTATCCGTAAAAACGTTCACAATCCGGCCGTTCCGGAATAAAGTGCGCATATTCATATCCTTTCCCGCTTCGCGGTCGTTCATGCACAGTAAGTGCAGTTCTTTGGTTCATCACTGAAAGTCAGCCTGTCAGAAATGCAGGATGCGAAGGTTTCCAAAGGGTGATCGCAAAGCCCTTTTGTCGACCCGCGGGCCGAAACATTTACAGCAGAACGCATAGCCCGGTTTCCCGGGGAAAAGCCTGATTTATTATCTTGTCATGGATGCCTGAAGCGTACAGCAAACAGGCACCGGTTCATTTCCGATGCCGAAGATACACATCACCGACCGGCTTATTCAATGGTCAGGATATCCGAGAAACCTGTAATTTCAAAGATTTCCATGATATCCGGATTCGGATTGCTCAGCACCAGGCTCCCGCGTCCGTTCATCGTCTTCTGTAAGCTGAGCAGCACGCGAAGCCCCGCCGATGAAATATACTCAAGTTCTTTCAGATCCATTCTGATCTCTGTCACGTTGTCAACACACGTGCGCAGTTCGGCTTCAAGTTCCGGCGAAGTCATGGTGTCCAGTCTTCCCTTAACAGATATCGCCAGTTTGCTGCCTTCCAGTTTCTTCTCAATTGTCATAAGTAAAAATCCCCTTTCGATTATTTAACGAAGTTCTTTGTTACGGTAACGATATTCTGTTCATTCCTCCGCTCGTAGGTGAAACCGTCCATCGTTTTTTTGACGAGATACACCCCTAGACCGCCGATCTGCCTTTCGTTCGCGTCCAGTGTTACATCGGGGTCTTTCTTTTCAAGCGGATTGAACGGTATGCCGCTGTCTGTGAAGCGAAGCGTCACGCTGTCTTCACCGCACAAAACGCCAAGCTTCATCGTTCCGTTCTGTTCCGGATACGCGTATCGCGCGATATTCACAAACAATTCCTCAACCACAACGGATACAGGTGTCATAACTTTGAGCGGAGCCCGGTTCTTTTCCAGTTCACCTTCAACAAAACCGGTTACATCCTGTAAGCATTCGAGCCGCGCGTCAAATGTGCGTTCCTGCATACCTGCCATATCATTATACTCCTTGTTATAACTCAGTATCAACATTGTAATGTCGTCAAACTGCTCACGGGTTCCGGCAAAACGGTTAATGTTTTCCAGCAGCCCTGACAGAACCTCATTGAGCGGAGATGCTCCGTTCCCGTTCAGATATTCGTTCAGCCGCGCTGTACCGTAAAGCTCCTCCTGATCGTTAACGGCTTCCGTTACGCCGTCGGTATACAGGAAAAGCCTTTCTCCGGGCTGCATCGTCAGTTCGTTCTGTTTATACACAATGCCGTCCATGGCTGCCAGCACGAGTGCCGGTCTGGACTTCAGATACGTGAATCCGCCGTCTTTCCTGCCGATCAAAGGCGGATTGTGGCCCGCGTTCACATATTTCAGCCTGCCGTCCGCCAGATCCAGCACACCCATCCATGCCGTAACAAAAGTATTGCTTTCATTTCCCTCGCACAAAAGCCTGTTGACCGCAGTAAACACATCGCACGGTTCCATGCCCATCTGCGCGTGATTCTTGATGAGCATCTTCGCGGTCGCCATAAACAGCGCCGCCGGAACACCCTTGCCGGAAACATCCGCGATCAGAACCGCCAGATGCCGCTCGTCCGTCATGAAGAAATCATAAAAGTCACCGCCGACTTCCCTCGCGGGGACCATCTTCGCGTAAATATCAAATTCATCGCGTTCCGGAAACGCGGGGAACCTGCCCGGCAGCATATACCTCTGTATGTTGGCGCCGGCCTCCAGTTCCCCGGCGATTCTCTCCTTTTCCTTCAGCGAGGAGGTCATTTCATTGATGCACTGTGTCATCACACTCAGTTCGTCTTTTGAGTGCAGATCCAGCGGTTTCTCCGGAAAAACACCGGTTGATATGTCCGTCAGATAATGGTTGGCCTTGTCCAGTTTTGTAATCCACCGCGATATCAGTATGTTCAGCGCAATTGAAACAGCCAGCACCAGCAAAAGCACAACAACGAACAGTACAAGAACCGCGCTTCTGGACAGAGCTTCGATTTCATCAATATCCCGGCCTACAACAATGACGCCGATATCATTTCCCGCTGAATCCTTCAAAGTATGATAGAGGCAGAAAACCATCCTGCCGACAACATTCGCCGGTCCCAGGAACACTCCCGTCCTGTCCAGTTCATCAGCCACCTCTTTATCCATATAGGTACCGATGATTTTCTTGCCGTTCGGGCTGAGTGTGCTTCCGGATACACGCTTGTAATGACCCTGCTGCCATTGTTCCCCGCTCGGTTCATCATCCGGGCAGCGGACAAATGTATATGAGAAAGTACCTGTCTTTTGTTCCATCTTCAGGAACGGATCGAGATAGGCCATTTCTTCCGTGCCATTTCCGATCGGCGTTTCACCGCAATACAGCGTGCCGTTGTCGGCATGCCAGGTATTTTCGCCGATCAGGTCCTCAATATAGTGAATATCGCCTTCCAGCCGCGACACCATGATTTTCTCCACGGTCCGCTCAACCGTACGTGTCACGGTTGTTTCAACCGCCACAAGCAGAAGCACGGCGATAATCAGTATGATAATCCGGATTCTGAACCGAATGCTGTGTATTGTTGACACCTTGTTCTCATTCACGGGCGGAAACACGCTCCTCACCTGTTTTCATTGCTTTGCAGAGCAGTTCATCCCCGGGTTATTCACGCTCGTCCCCGGAGATCCCCATCTTCTCAATCAGGTCTCCGAGACTTTTGTCATACTGACGGCGTGAAATGGCGCCGCGTTCAAGGAACTGACCGAGTAATTCCTTCTGTCTGCGAAACAGCTGCTTTCTCTTTTCTTCCTTTGTCAGGTATGTCCATTCATCCGTTTCCATTCTGCCGCACCCTGTATTGTTTGTTCTTCATTTACAGTATATCAGAAAAAGGAGTTGTATAACAGATATAGTTTATATCCGGAAAAGCTTTCTGACGAAAACATTATGTGATAGAATATCCGCGGAAGAAACATTTCCCGTCTGGGCAGCGCGTTCTGTCCGTGTGAAAAAGGAGGCATCTTTATGAATGAAGTTTATGAGTTTTTAAAATCCGCCGGAACCTATTACCTTGCGACGCTTGACGGTGATCAGCCCCGCGTCCGTCCTTTCGGCACCGTTGATCTGTTTGACGGCCGCCTGTATATTCAGACAGGGAAAAAGAAGGATGTATCAAAGCAGCTTCACGCTTCTCCCAAAGCTGAAATCTGCGCTTTCATGAACGGAAAATGGCTTCGCGTTTCCGGTGAGCTGATCCCGGATGAGCGCGTTGAAGCCAAGCGGCATATGCTGGATCAGTATCCGAATCTGAAGGCAATGTACAGCGCCGATGATGACAATACAGAGGTGCTGTACTTTAAGAACGCCACCGCGGTCTTCAGTTCCTTCGGCGGCGCTCCCGTCACCGTTACCTTCTGAGAAACGCGCAGACTGTGCACGCCGTCCTCCGTGACGGCGTGTTTTGTTTTTTTGTTAATCCGTGCTCCTTGAGTTTTCAGATACCATGCGTTATACTTATATCCATATTACATACACCGGTTACGGATATATCCTGCCGGTCGGAGGTACATGATGGGTGTAAATCAGGATATCCTTTCCGCGGTGTTCAGCGATGAGACCATGCTTTTCCGGTCTCCTTCCGAGCCCGAACCCGGAGATACGGTTATCCTCAGGCTGCGTGTTCTCCGCGGTTCAGCAAAGCGTGTTATGCTTATGACTGTTCCTTTTGAACTGGCGCCTCTCATGTCCGTGTGCCGTTCAGATCAGCGTTTTGACTGGTACGAAACCTGTCTGGTCTGCGGTGACAGGCAGGTTTCCTATCATTTTGTAATCGAATGCACTGACGGAACCTTTCTTCTGTATGATAAGCGCGGTGTTCGCGTTGCCGAGAACGACAGTCCGGAATCCGATTCCGTATACGCGTTCCGTTTTGTTCCGGGTTTTCATGTCCCGGAATGGTCAAAGGGCGCTGTTCAGTATCAGATTTTCCCTGATCGTTTTTGTAACGGAGATCCGTCAAATGATGTCGCTGACAACGAATACTATTATACAGTCGGCCATTCCCGTCATATTACGGATTGGGACGCCGTACCCTCCGATACGGATATCCGCTGTTTTTACGGCGGTGATCTGCAGGGGATTATTGATAAGCTGGACTATCTGCAGGATCTTGGCATCGAGGTTCTCTATCTGAATCCCGTTTTCATTTCTCCTTCCAGCCATAAATATGACACACAGGATTATGAGCATATTGATCCGCATTTCGGTGTGATTACCGACGACATTCAGCATGCCATGCAGCCGTGGGAAAAGCACAACGGTTTCGCGCCGCGATATATACGCCGGGTTACTTCGGTTGAGAATCTTCAGCTGAGCGACGCGCTCTTTGAAAAACTGTGTACTGAGCTGCACGCGCGCGGAATGCGTATTATTCTTGACGGTGTTTTTAATCACTGCGGTTCCTTTAATAAATGGATGGACCATGAAGGGATCTATCTTGGGAAAAAGGGTTTCCTGCCCGGCGCGTATCAGACACCGCTCAGCCCGTACCGTTCCTTCTTCCGCTTCCATGAGCCGGGTAATGATCCGGAACCTTCCTACGAAGGCTGGTGGGACTACGCCACACTGCCGAAGCTGAATTATGAGGATTCTCCCATTCTGACGGAACAAATCCTGAAAGTCGCGGAAAAATGGGCTTCCCCGCCGTATTCGATTGACGGCTGGCGTCTTGATGTAGCAGCTGATCTCGGCCACAGCGAAACCTTCAATCATCAGTTCTGGCAAAAATTCCGCGCGCGCGTGAAGGCGGTGAATCCGGACCTGCTGATCATTGCCGAGCACTACGGTGATCCCGCGGCATGGCTCAACGGAAAAGAATGGGATACCGTAATGAATTATGACGCGTTTATGGAGCCGGTTACATGGTTCCTGACCGGGATGGAAAAGCACAGTGATTCATACCGCGATGATCTTTATCAGAACGGAGCGGCGTTTTTTGATGCCATGCTTGAAAACATGTCGCGTCTGACCTACCCTTCCGCGCTCTGCGCGATGAACGAGCTTTCCAATCACGATCATTCCCGCTTTCTTACACGTACCAACCGTACCGTCGGCCGAGCCTCCACACTCGGTGCGGACGCGGCCGGGGCGAACATCAACAAAGGCGTTTTCCGTGAAGCGGCTGTCATCCAGATGACATGGCCGGGCGCGCCCACAGTCTATTACGCGGATGAAGCCGGGCAGGTCGGATGGACCGATCCGGATAACCGGCGTACCTATCCTTGGGGGCACGAGGACGCGGAGCTGATCAGCCTGCATCATGATCTGATTCAGCTCAGAAAAAGCTTCCCCGTCCTGAAAACCGGTTCACTCAAGCCGCTTCTGGCTGAATACGGCAGAATAGCCTATACCCGTTTCAGCGAAAATGGCCGGGCGATCATCGCCGTCAATAACACAGAGTCCCCTTCTGACTTCCTTATTCACGTGGCGGACTGCGGCGCCGAAGAAAACGAAACCTTCACAGCACGCCTGACAACCTCCGTTTCGGGGCACAGCACACGCGAATCCCTCTCCGGCACCGTTACGGAAGGAAACATTGCCTTTCAGCTTCCGCCTTTCTCTTCCGTTATCCTTACGAACTGAAAAACGCGGCCTCACGCCGCGTTTTTTTCTGTTCCGCATATTTTCAACAGGGTTAAGCCTGCAGACGAACGTAAACCCTTTGTTCCGCCCGCAGGCCGCCCCTTACACCTTTTACACCTTTTACACCTTTCCACCTTTTACGCCTGACACCTCATGATCACGCATGCGGTTCAGGTTCGCTGGAAAGCGGACCGATTCTGTAGTTGAAAACAATATTGCTGTTGGGATACTGCGTATAGAAGATACGTTTGATACGTTCCATAACGAGCGAACCCGTGTTGTAATTCACAGTGGGCAATAGCAGCGCGAAAATATTCGGTGCGAAACGTGTTACGGTATCGCCTTTGCGCAGGTTCCGGCTCAGAATCTGAAGCAGGTTATTCATGATATTGTCCTGCCTTAATGTGTCCATTTCAGATTCATTGTACGGGCTCACCATAATAATGCCGAGGAACATCGTGGCGCCGAGACGTTCCAGATTCCGCATCTGCAGGTTATAGATTTCCTTGAACACCGCGTACTCACAAACGAATGCGCCGTGTCTTTCGCCGCTTTCCTGCAGTTCGTTCCGAATTGAATCCAGGTTGAAGTCAAGCGTTTTTCCCGCGTTCACAATCTGTTTGTAAAACTCCTGCAGGTCTTCGCTCGGCTGAACACCGAGATAGCGGTAATTCAGCTGCACCACATGCTTGTACTGCACAAGCGCCTCACCGGTGCGGTTGATCCTGATCAGCGCGGTCATCAGTTCCATGTGCAGTCTGTCATCAAAGGAGTCCACTTCCAGCGCTCTTCTGCATACGGTAACGATCTCATTATGCTGATCGTTATTCTTCAGCATATCAACATACGAATAGATCGCGGCCATGTATTTGTTATGCAGGGTTGTGGCTTTGGTCAGTGCCCAGTCATTCTGATCCGCGTGCTGCAACAGGTCACCGCGATACAGTTCAAGAACCTGCTCATACAGGCGGCGCTGTTCATCATCGGGAATATTGTTTTCGGCAAGACGGTCAAACGCCTTATCCAGTTCATACATGTCAACAGTCATATTCGGCATGCATTCCCAGTGATACGCTCCGCGGTCCGCTACAATGCAGTTGCCGAGATCGGGCGCGATCTGATTCAGAAGCACACGAAGTCTGGAGATCAGCGTTTTCAGCGCGTTCTCCGGGTTCATGCTCTTATCCTCATCCCACAGGGTGGACAGCAGGCGGTGGTTCGGTACCGGTGTACCGTTATGCAGAAGCAGGAATTGTATCAGCGCGGCACCCTTCTTGGATTTGTTGCTCAGCTGATCCATCTTCCGCTCATCGATATAAATCATAAAATGGTCCATCATCTGGATCCGGATATGTTGCGCCATGCCTTTCCCTCCGTTACCCGCGTCCTGAAAAACCGTTACAAACGGCCAAAGTCACTTTTGGGTTACATTATAGCAAAATGATATCGTTTGTGCAAGACACATCATGTAATTCCCGCATAACAAAAACCGGAACACAAACTGTGTTCCGGCTTTCAAGCTGGAGCGGGTGATGGGAATCGAACCCACGTTACCAGCTTGGAAGGCTGGAGCTC
>JAKSQH010000035.1 GCA_024404245.1 Clostridia bacterium | reverse complement strand
CTATGGCCGAGCGGATCGCCGACGGTCGCGGAACCGGCGTCGGTCTTCTGCGCTTCGAAAGCGGTGTTCGTGAAAGCGGCTTCGTAGTGACCGGTTTCGGCGGCTGTGCAGGTCGCGTCGGTATCCTTTACATATTCACCGGCGGTCTCGGTTTCCTTTTCGGTGCAGCCTGTACGCTCGCAGGCGTGCTCGGCGGTGCACTGATCACCGTTCCAGGTGTAGGTCGGTTTACTGAAACTATGGCCGAGCGGCGCGATGTATCCGTCTCCGCCTTCAGCCGACCAGGTACTGAAGTTGATCTCAGCCTTTCCGTCGGCATCGGTGAAGGCTTTATTGCAAACCTTGCACTGATAATAATCTTTAAAGCCGGCGTTTTCGCAGTCAGCCGCCTGACCGGTAACCGGTTCCGTTTCATGGATGCCGGTCGCGGCCAGGAATCCGTCGCCGGCTTTCCACTCTGCCAGATTATAGATCTTGCAATCATACATACCGCCGCTTTCCATGCTGGAATCTGAGAAGGCCGATCCGCATCCGTTACACTTATAATACGCCTTGTGCCCGTTATCGACACAGGTGGGTGACAACTGTACGACTGTATAATCACCGGCTTTGCACGGTGTAAACAAAGTGCCGCAATACGGGCAGGTTTCGTTAGCTTTATGATAGATATAGGTCCAGTACGGGGTCGCGGCGTTCGTATGCGTGTTGTAACATTTCCAGGCGCATGACTGCGACTGGTTCATATGATCGTAGTTATCTGATTCCATATAATCAAACACCATATTATCTGTTAAGTGACATATAGTGCAGGGCGGGGGATTTTCCACCGCTGTCGCCATCGCCGCGCCCGCCAGCAGGCAGAGGACGGTAACAAGGAAAAGACAAAGCCGGGTATGTTTCTTCATTATTGTTGCACTCTCCTTATTGATCGGTTTTCTCTGCATCCATCATAGATTTTTGATTGCTCTTTGTCAATCACCGGATGTATCCGCGTCAAGCTTTTTTGCAGCTTTCTCTGCATACAAGCGATACATCCAGAATCTTTGTCTGCGGGGGCAGCTCCGGGTGATGGATCCTGTCCCGCAGCATCTTAATACCCAGCGCCGCTTCCTCCTGCAGGCTGCCGTCAACGGAGCACACAGGGGTGGACAGGTTGATGGCACCCTGAATGTTATCGAAGCCGACAACGCCGAAATCACCGGGTACGGAGAGCCCCTGCCGGCGCAGCAGGTCAATGGCGTTCCACGCTTCCATATCGCAGAAGGTGAACAGACCCGTGACGCCGCTTTCATGCCAGGAGAGCAGGGTGCGGGTGATATCTTCCGCGCTCCAGCAGATGGCGCTGAAGATATCCGACTCCGGAATGCCGGCCTCGAGGGCGGCCTCGCGGAAGCCTTTGAAGCGCATGCGGGTGGAATAGACCACATCGAAGGAGGAGAGGAACGCGAGCTTGCGGTGACCTTCCGCGATGAGGTGCTCCGCCGCCAGCCGGCCGCCTTTTTCCTCATCACAGATCACGCGGTCCACATCCGGCTCGTTTTCCAGATCGCGGCTCATGACCACGAAGGGGAGACCGGAGGTTTTGAGCGTGTCCAGCGAGGTGCAGTTGCCGATGCCGGGGAACAGCAGCACGCCGTCCACCTGGCGGGCAATGGCCATTTCAACCGCCTGGCGCTCCAGCTCCGGATCGTCGCGGGAGGCGAGGATCAGGAGAGAATAGCCGAGACGCAGGGCTTCCAGCTGAATGCTGTCCGCGAGAATGCCGTAATAGGGGTTGATCATGCCGCCGCAGATCATGGCGATGATGCGGGTGCGGCCGCTGCGCAGGCTGCTGGCCATGAAGTTTTTGACATAGCCCATGTCGGCCGCGACGCGCTGGATGCGCTCGCAGGTCGCGCGGGAAATGTCGGATTTGTTTTTGAGAGCACGGGACACGGTGTTCACGGTGACGCCGGTCGCGTCCGCGATATCCTGAAGTGTTACACGCTTCGCGTTCATTGTTTTCTCCTCCTTGCTGTGTCAGGGGGGACGCGTGTGTCAGGGGGGACGGTTCTGCTTGACACACATCCTGTGTGTCAAGCAGAACCGTCCCCGCTGACACACGTTCCCTCCCCATACGTCACGCCCCACAGGCTTCTGTTGCCGCCGACGGCCGAGAAGGTGAGCACCGGGGTGCCGGCGTCATCCTGCGTTTCACAGAAGATGCCGCTGAAGGTTTCACCGCCGAAGGTGACTGTCATACAGTAATCGCCGGTGAGGGTCCATACACCGGTATCATTTTCCGTGACCGCGGTGCCGTCATCATTCAGATACATAATGAACGGCTCGGCAACTGCATCATTGATGGCGGTGCCCTGATCGATCACATAATATCTGCCGGCCGCTTTATTCGCCGTGACAGGAGCGATCTCCTCCATGCGGGTGGCGTAGGGCAGCATGCACGGCCAGCCTTCCGCGTTGAGGAAATACTGCTTCACCATGGGAGAGTGGCCTTCGGTGCCGTTGTTATACCTTGTGTGATAGCAGATGTACTTCTTTCCGTCCGTGTCAATAAAGGCGGAATTGTGACCCGTGGCCATGTAGGCAACGCGGACACCCGGCAGGATGTAGTTGCCGCTGAGCTTGAGGCCGAAGCGGACATGGCCGGCGTTGCCCGGCTTTTTGCCGTTCATATCCAGATACTCGCCGTCAACCTCCTTTGAGCGGAACACGCGGATCTGGTATCCGCCGTGGGTGTTGAGACCGCCGTAGGAAACGAAGAGATAATAGTAATCGCTGTCCGGATCATACAGGATATACGGCCCTTCAATGGACTGGTGATTGCCGCCCAGCAGCTTTTTGCCGAAGTAGGGATCGACATCGTTCTCCTTATCCGCTTCCGGATGGATTACAAGGCCGGTGGCGGGATCCAGCTGAAGCAGGAAGATGCCGCCGCTGTAGCTGCCGTAGACCATCCACAGCCGGTCATCCTTATCATAGAAGACGGTGGGGTCGAGGGCGTTGGGGCATTTTTTATAGTTATAGGTATCGCCGAGGGTGAGGTGGTTCTTTTTGATCCACGCTTCATCGGCGTAGAGTTGCACATCCGTTTTGTCAATATTGCTTTTGCTGAAGCCGGAGCAGAGAATGTTCGCCTGCCAGGTGTAGGGGCCCTCGATCCGGTCGGCGGTGCCGAAGCACAGGTTGCTGGCGTTCCAGGTGGAGGAGGTGCAGTAATACATCATATACTGACCGGTGGTTTTGTTATAGATGACATCGGGCGCCCATACGTGATATCTGCCGTCATCGGTCGGGATGAGGCTGTTCGGGCCGCCGGCGTAGTCGAAAACGTGGAGGGATTCGTCAAAGATGTTGCCCCACACGGGGTTGCGGGGGGTGTAGTCGCTCGCGAGGCGGTCGAAATTGCGGAGGTTTTCGCTGCGGGCGGCGGTCATGTGCGTGCCGAAGATGTAGTAGTAATCTCCGTCACGGATGACGGAAGGGTCGTGGACGGAGGCGCGCGCATTGACATTGCCGGTTTTGAACGCGGAGAGGTCCGCGTCAAAATCATAGCCTTCGGCTGATGCGGTTGTGATCGCCAGGATCAGAATACTGATGAGCAGTATTGAGCGAAGAAGAAAGTTCATACAGTTCTCCTCCTTTTTGAGGTGTAAAAGGTGTAGAAGGTGTAGAAGGTGTAAGGGGTTTCGGCCTGCGGGCCGACCAAAGGGCTTTGCGATCGCCCTTTGGAAACCTTCGCATGTCCCCACTCTTGGGGCTTTGCGATCCCCCGCAAGCTCATTCACGAAATTTCCGCCACCGGCGGTCGTGAATGAGATTTCCCCCGGGGCCCCTTCGCACATCCCCACTCTTGGGGTTTTGCGATCGGTCCGCAAGCTCAATAGTCGCAGCTCTACACTGTAGAGCCTGCTCCTTTTCGCTTGTGAAAATCTTGTTGACAAGCAACCATAAACATTATATCATGAACCCGTGGAAAAAACAATAACGTTAATGTTGTTTTTAGCAAGAGGATTTTGAGCATGAAAAAAGCGTGTCTGTGCGTGGTGCTGGCGGGGCTGCTGCTGGCGGGATTCGCTTCCGGTGAGGCAGTGAACGGTACCTATGTGAGCGAACGGGTAACGGGGAATTATACCCGCGTGAGCGCCGGGTATACGCTGAGCGCGTATGCCGGGGAGGATATCGCTGTGCCTGTGGACGGCGCGGCGCTGAACTACGGGGACAGCATGACCGTGACAGCCGATGTGCCGGAGGACGGGCTGTACAGCCTGCGGTTTGACTACCGCAGCACGGACGCGAGCGTGTTGCCGCTGAAGATCGGCTTTACCGTGGACGGCACGTATCCCTTTTACGAGTGCCGGAACCTGAACTTTGAAACAACATGGATGCAGAACCCGGAACCCGCGTATGACCGCTACGGCGATGAGATGGTGACCGTGCCGGAAAAGGCGGACCGGTGGGAAACGAAATATCTGGCGGACGCGACATACCGCCGCACAGAGCCGCTGCTGCTGGAGCTGAAGGCCGGCACGCACGAGTTCGGCGTAACGGTGAAGGAAGGCAGCTTCCTGCCGGGCGGCCTGACGCTGGCGGCGCCGGAGAGCGTACCGGAGCACACCGCCTGCCCCGCCGCGGAGGGGGACGCGCTGATCATCCTGCAGGGTGAGGATTTCACCTGCAGCAATGACTCCTCCGTGCACGCGGTGATGGAATACGACACGGCGGTGGACCCCTATCTGGTGGGGGATACCGTGCTGAACACGATTGACAGCGACAGCTTTGACACCGCCGGCCAGAGCGTGACATGGACCTTTACCGCCGAAAAGGAAGGCGACTACGCGATTGCTCTGAACTACCGGCAGAGCGACAAGACTGACTTTCCCGTGTTCACGGATGTGATGGTGGACGGCCGCGTGCCGGACAGCGCCTTTGAGGCGTATCCGATGCGCTACGGCGCGGGATATCAGACGCGGACGCTGGAGGACGACGCCGGCGTGCCGCTGAGCGTGCACCTGACGGCGGGAGAACATACGCTGACCCTGCGCATCACCGTAGCGCCCATCCGCGAGGTGATGGAAACGCTGGATGAGGTGATGTACGGCATCAACGACCTGAGCCTGGAAATCACCAAGGTGGCGGGCACGAACGCGGACAAGTACCGCGACCTGAGCCTGAGCCGCTATATACCCGGCATCGGGGATGAGCTGAACGGATACGCGGAGCGCCTGCTGGAAACGGAGCGGCATTACGCGCGGTACACAAACACCGGCAGCGGCAATGTGGCCGTGATGAGCGGTATGGTGATCGCGGCGAAGCAGCTGCAGAGCCTGGCGGAGAATGTGGATGAGATACCCTACCGCGTGGCGGAGCTGAGCTCCGGCAGCAACAGTGCCAACCGGTATCTGGCGAACACGATTGACAACATGCTCGGCAACGCGCTGGCGATTGACCGCGTGTATGTGTATCAGACAGGGGCGAAGCTGCCGGAGGCTCCGGGCGCGCTGCAGGGCGCGGGCATGGATATCGGGCGGTTCGCCGGATCCTTTACGGACCGGAGCTGGAGCGTGAGCGGCACGGATCCGGCGCACCTGCAGGTGTGGGTGAACCGGTCCAACCAGTATGTGCAGATCATGCAGAAGATGATCGACGAATACTTTACCCCGGAGACCGGGATTGAGGTGGACCTGAGCGTGATGCCGGACCAGTACAAGCTGGTGCTGGCCAACTCCGCCGGAAACGCGCCGGATGTGGCCACGGGCATCAACTACACGATTCCGTATGAGCTGGCGATCCGCGGCGCGCTGAAGGACATGACGGAGTTTGAGGACTTCCGTGAGACGGCGGATCATTACGGCACGGGATTCTTCCTCACCGGCACCGTCGGGAACGGAATATACAGCATGCCGGAAACGCTGAACTTCTGGGTGCTGTTTTACCGGACGGACATTATGGAAAAGCTGGGGCTGAAGGTGCCGGAAACCATGCGGGACGTGACCGACATGCTGCCGGAGCTGCAGATGCGCGGGCTGAACTTCTATTACGCGCCGGCCGGCATGCTGAGCATGCGCAACTTCCACGGCACAACGCCGATACTGCGGCAGAACGGCGGGGACCTGTATTATGAGACCGCAGCGCAGGGCACGGCGCTGGGATCGCGGGAGAGCGTGAAGGGCTTCACCGCGCTCACGGACCTGTTTACCATCTATAATATCCCCAAGAGCGTGGACAACTTCTATCAGCATTTCCGCAACGGGGATCTGCCCATCGGTGTGGCGGATTTTTACACCTACAACCTGATCAAAAACGCCGCGCCGGAGCTGGACGGAAGCTGGAGCATCGCCCTGATACCGGGCACGGAGCAGGAGGACGGGAGCATTGACCGCACCAGCTGCGGATGCGCGGAGAGCACGGTGATCTTCAAAAAGGACGAAGAGCGCGAGAAGATGGCTTGGGAGTTCATCCGCTGGTGGAGCAGCACGGACGTGCAGGCGGAGTTCGGGCAGACGATGCAGGTGATCTACGGCGATGAGTACATCTGGCCGACGGCAAACCTGGAGGCGCTGAAACGGCTGCCGTGGGACACCGCGGACAAGAATGTGGTGCTGGAGTTCGCGCGGAGCGTGGTGGATGTGGCGAGAGTGCCGGGCACGTATCTGCTGGAACGGGAAATGAGCAACGCGTTCAATGATATTGTGGTCAACGGGGCCAATGAGCAGACGAGGATCGATAAAGCGGTGAAGACGATCAACCGCGAGATCAGAAGGAAGCTTGAAGAATTCGGCTTTATCGGAGCCGATGGCTCGGTGATAGAGGAGTATTATATTCCGACGATTGAAAGCGTAGACAAGATACTGGGGAGATAGGTGTCAGGTGTCTGACACCTCACACCTGACACCTTTCCACCTTGAGCGAAGCGAAACGGAGTGAAGCGAGTGAAGCGAAACAACAAGAGCGGGTATCTGTTTACGGCGCCGTACGCGCTGCTTTTCCTGGTGTTCATCCTTGTGCCGGTGGCGCTGGCTGTGGCGCTCAGCTTTACCAACTTCAACGCGGTGCAGTTTCCGAAATGGGTCGGATTCCTGAACTACATCACGCTGTTTACATCGGATGAAGTGTTTATGCAGTACGTGCTGCCCAACACCGTGGTCTATGCCGTGGTGGTGGGCGTGGGCGGATATATCCTCAGCTTCCTGCTGGCGTGGCTGCTGTGCAACCTGACCAAGGGCGTGCGCACCGTGCTGGCGCTGATTCTGTATTCCCCGAGCATGACAACCGGCGTGGCGATGACCGTGCTGTGGAAGGTGATTTTCTCCGGGGACCAGACCGGCCTGCTCAACAGCTGGCTGATGAGCCTCGGATTCATCACCGAGCCCGTGGTGTGGCTGACGGACACAAGGTTCCTGCTGCCCATCGTGATCGTGATCGGCCTGTGGAGCAGCATGGGCATCGGCTTCCTGGCGATGATCGCCGGCATCGCGAACAGCGACGAGAGCCTGTATGAGGCGGGCGCCATTGACGGCATATCCAACCGCTTTCAGGAAATGATCTACATCACCATACCCCAGATGAAGCCGCAGATGCTCTTCGCCGCCGTGATGGCGGTGGTGAACGCCTTCCAGAACGGCATGGTGAGCACGCTGCTGACAGGCAACCCCAGCCCGGGCTACGCCGCGCAGCTGATTGCCAACCACATTGAGGACTACGGCTTCCTGCGCTACGAGATGGGCTACGCCGCGGCGGTGTCCGTGGTGCTGCTGCTGATCGTGCAGATCTTCTCCAAGGCGGCCAATAAGCTGCTGACGGAGAAGGACTGAAGGGAGGGAACGGAGCATGGCATACAAGGGACGGCATATCAACCCGCGGCGGTTTGACAGGAGCCAGATCAAAATTCTGCTGATTCTGCTGCCGCTGACCGCCTTTATGGCGCTGCCGATCGTGTTTATCATCAACCACGCGTTCAAGCCCATGGATGAGCTGTTCGCGTTTCCCCCGCGGTTCTTTGTGCAGAACCCGACACTGGAAAACTTTACGAAGCTGATCAAATTCAGCCGGAACGCGGGCATCCCGCTGAGCCGGTATCTGTTCAACAGCCTGCTGGTTACGGTGATCACCGTTGTACTGGCGCTGCTGCTGACCACGATGAGCGCCTTCGCGCTGAGCAAGATCCGCTTCCGCGGCCGCGATATGATGCTGAAGATCAACCAGCTGGCCATCATGTTTGTTGCCACGGCGGTGCTGATACCGCGGTATCTGGTAATCTGCCGGCTGGGGCTGATCGACACCGTGTGGGCGCATGTGCTGCCGCTGGCGGCGATGCCGGTGAGCCTTTTCCTGGTGAAGCAGTTTGTGGACCAGGTGCCGGACAGCCTGATTGAGGCGGCGTATCTGGACGGGGCGACGGACTTCCAGGTGTACCTGAAGGTGATCATCCCGATTATCAAGCCCGCCATCGCCACGGCGATGGTGCTGGTGTTCCAGCAGGTGTGGACCAACATGGAAACCAGCAGCTATTTCATCAACGATGAGAGCATGAAAACCGTGACCTTCTATATGAACACGCTGGTGAACGCGGCCAACGGCGTGGCGGGCCAGGGCGTTGCCGCCGCGGCGACGCTGATCATGTTTATACCGAACCTGCTGCTGTTTATCCTGTGCCAGAGCAGCGTGATGAACACCATGGCAACATCCGGCATCAAGTAAAAGGAGGCGGGAAAGCATTGAAAAGGGGAATCCTGACCCGGATCGCGCTGTTTGCCGCCTGCATTGTGACGGCGGCCGGAGCGCTGATTTCCGCGCCGGCGCGCGCGGACACGCCGTATAAAACGTACACCGTGAACGGGTACGGCGAGATCCGGGAGACACAGACCGCCTATCTGGCGCATGAAACCATACTGAAGTTCGGCGATGAGGCGATGAACAGCCCGAACGATATCTGCGTCACGGCGGACGGACGGATCTATGTGGCGGACACCGGCAGCGGCCGGATCCTCATCGGCAACGCGGACAGCGAGCTGCTGGGCATTGTGGGCGAAGGCGTGCTGAAAACGCCCAAGGGCGTTGACGTGACGCCGGACGGGCACATCTACGTGGCCGACCGCGACCTGAACGCGGTGGTGGAGTTTGACGAAAACGGCACGGAGCTGCACCGGTATCTGAAGCCGGAAAATCCGCTGTACGGCGAAACGATGAGCTACCTGCCCATCAAGATCACCGTGAACGGGGCGGGGCTGATGTATGTGGTGTGCGAGAGCAACACCAACGGCATTGTGGAGCTGAGCCCGCTGGAGGGCGGCACCTTCCTGGGCTACTTCGGCACAAACTACGCCTCCCGCAGCCTGCAGACGATTATCTACCGCATCATCCTGACGGACGCGCAGCGCGCGAAGATGGTGAGCAATATTCCGGCCACGCCGGATAACCTGGATATCGACAGCCGCGGGCTGATCTGCACCGTGACGCGGGGCGACGGGATCAACTCGCTGAAGCGGCTGAACATCGCCGGCGCGAACCTGATCAAAAAGGCGGAGCCCATTGACAACCCCGCCGCCGTGGCCGCCGGCAACCATGACAACATCTATGTGGCGGACCAGCAGGGATATATCTACGAATATGACAACGACGGCGACCTGATCTTCGTGTTCGGCGGGCGGGATGACGGCACGCAGCGCATCGGCCTGAGCAGCATGGTGAGCGGGCTGGATGTGGACGCGAATGACGCGTTGTATGTGCTGGATTCCAACAGCGCCACCATACAGGTGTATGAACCCACGGAGTTTACGGACCTGCTGCACAGCGCGCTGTACCTTTACTCCAAGGGGCAGTATACGGAAAGCCGCGAGCCGCTGGGGCAGGTGCTGCGGATGAACAGCCTGTTTGACCTGGCGAACAAGGCCATGGGCCGCGCGTATTTCCAGGAGGAGAACTACGGCGAGGCGCTGCGCTACGCCCGGCTGAGCAAGGACCGCACCGGATACTCGGACGCGTACTGGGAGGTGCGCAACGCCTGGCTGAAAAAGAACCTGGCTACGGTGATTGTGATCCTGATCGCGCTTGCTGTGCTGCTGCGGGTGCTGAAGACGCTGGATAAAAAGCACGGTATCTTTGCCGCGCCGCGCCGCGCGCTGGCGAAAGCGGGGGAAACGAAGTACATCTCCTCGCTGCGGTACGGATTCCGCTACATGCGGCATCCCATTGACGCGAGCTACGGCATCGCGCGGGAGGGGCGGGCAAGCCGGAGCGCTTCGCTGACGCTGCTTATCCTCTTTATCGCGGAGTTCCTGATCAACAAGTATCTCTGCGGCTTCCTGCAGAAAACGGTGCAGGAGGGACGGTACGAGTTCTTCACGGATATCGGCGCGATTCTGCTGATCGCGGCCGGGGTCACGCTGTGCACGTATCTGATATGCTCCATCAACGACGGTGAGGGCAACGCGAAGCGCATTTTCACCGTGATCTGCTTCAGCCTGACGCCGTATATCCTGCTGACACCGGTGAGCTTCGCGCTCTCGCACGTGCTTACGGGAAACGAGCAGTTCCTGATCACCCTGACACAGGTGATCACATACGGCTGGATGGCGGTGCTGCTGGTGACCGGCATCCGCGAGGTGAACAACTACAGCGCGAAGGAGACCGCGAAGGTGATCCTGCTGACGCTGTTTACGGCGCTGATTCTGGCGCTGCTGATCTTTATTGTGTATGTGCTGTGGGCACAGGTGGTTGAGTTCATCAGCGCGGTGATCGGGGAGGTGAGCTACCGTGCGGGCTAAAGGACGGTATCTGCTTTGCGCGGTGCTTGCCGCGGTGCTGCTGCTTGCCGCCTTCGCGTGCGCGGAAAGCCCGGACGCGGGGCTGCCGGACGGATACACGCTGCGGGCGGAGAGCGAAGAGTGGGAGATGTACCTGAGCGAACCGACGCTCTCCGTGCTGCTGCGGAACAAGGCTGCCGGTACCGTGCTGGAAAGCACCCTGAGCGACGAGAAGGACGACGGCAAAAACAAAAAAGCCTGGAAGGGCTACCTGCGCTCCGGTGTGGTGCTGAGCGTGATCAGGGACGCCAACAACACCTATCAGGCGGACCTGATCAACAATGAGCACACAATCGAATACACGTATTTTGAAAACGGCTTCCGCGCGGATATTTACTACGCGGAATACGGCATCGGCTTTGCCGTGGAGGCACGGCTGGAAGGGAATGACTTTATCGCCACCGTGCCGGATGACAGCATACGCGAGGAGACGGACGGCGTGTACATCGCCACGGTGAGCCTTTTCCCGATGATGGGATACACGCACCTGGGCGACACGGCCGGGTATATGCTGATACCGGACGGAAACGGCGCGCTGATCAGCCTGACCGACAAGGAAGGACGCTTCGCCACGGGCTTTTCGCAGATGATCTACGGGCCGGACAGCGGCTTCAGCGAAAGCGCGGCGAACACGCTGCTGTGGGACCGGTATGAAACGGTGGTGAAGCCGAACCGCGTGACCGCGCCGGTGTTCGGCATGGCGCACACGGAGGAGGGCATCGGCTATCTGGCCGTGGCCGAGGAAGGCGAGGACCGCTGCACCGTGGAGGCGCACCCCAACGGCGCGATGGTGGACTACAACCGCTGCTTCGCGAAGTTCCTCACGCGGGATATCTACCAGCAGCCGCTGAACCAGAGCAGCAGCGGATCCGTGAAAACGGTGGAAAAGGACCGCACGCGGCATAACATGACGGTGCGCTACTGCCTGCTGAGCGGGGATAACGCGAACTATACCGGCATGGCGGTGCGCTACCGCGAATATCTGCTGAGCACCGGGCGCGCGGAAAAACGCGACACATCCTGGCGGACGCGGGTGGATTTCCTGGGCTCGGACAGGGAGAAGTTCCTGATGGGCACCCGCGCCGTGACGATGACAACGGCGGAGCAGGCGCGCGCGATACTGGATGAGCTGCACGCGCGTGGCGCGGAGAGCACGCTGACCGTATACAAGGGCTGGCAGAAGGGCGGCGTGAACGCGCTGCCGACGGACAGCCTGAACGCGGACGGCGCCATCGGCGGCACAAAGGCGCTGAAGAGCCTGATTGCCGATGAAGGCGAAAAAGGGCACCTGATTCTGCTGTATGACGACGCGCTGCGGATGAACGCGGCCACGACCGCCTTTACCTATGACGCGGTGAAGATGGTGAACAAGCGCACCCTGAAGGAAGAAAACACAAAGCAGGTTTACCCCCTCTTCTACCGGCTGATACCGAAAAAGAGCGCGGAAAAGCTTGAGAACCTTGTGGCGGACATGAAGAAAAACGGCCTCGGCGGCATTGCCGTGGCCGGCATCAGCGACACGCTGATGAGCTGGTCGCTGAAGGGTGGCTATTATACCCGCGGCGACTGCGCGCGGGTATACGGTGAAGCCGTGAAGAACACGGCGGAGGAAACGGACTACACCGCGCTGGAGCAGCCGGCGGCGCCGCTGTGGCGGTACGCGGACGCTTTCCTGGACCTGCCGCTGGATACCTCCGACTACATGTATGAGGATGAGCAGGTGCCGTTCCTGTCCATCGCGCTCAAGGGCGTGCTGCCGATGTGGAGCGGGTATGTGAACTTTGAGGCGAACAAGACGGAGTTTTACCTGCGCCTGGCGGAGACCGGCGTGTATCCCTCCTTCTATGTGACCGCGGAGGATTCCTCGGCACTGATCTACACCAACTCCGCGGACCTGTATTCCACCGGGTGGGAAACCTGGCGGGAAACGGTGATTGAATATGACCGGGAGCTGAAAAAGCTGGCCGCGCTGACGGACGGCGCGTTCATCACCGGCCATGAGCGGATGGACAACGGCGTGACAAAGGTGACGTATGACAACGGCGTAAATGTGTATGTGAACTACTCGGAAACGGACGCGGAGATCGACGGGATCACCGTGGGCGCACTGAGCTGGAAGGCGGGTGAGGCACAGTGACAACCGCTTCGGCAAAGGAACGGATCCGCAATGAGAAAAAGGCGCGGCAGCATGTGCGGATCAAAAAAGGAAAGCTCGCGCGGCGTGAGGCGCTGGCCGGGCTACTGTTTGTGCTGCCGTGGATCATCGGGGCGATCGTCTTTCTGGCCTATCCGCTGGTGACCAGCTTCACCTACGGGCTGAACAACATCCGCATCACCCCGAAGGGCTACAAGTTCAAATATATCGGCTACGGCAACTATACGCAGATTCTGCTGAGCGACACCGCCTTCCTGCCGGACCTGGCGGATTACGTGATCAGCACGCTGATCAGCGTGCCGGTGATTGTGGTGTTTGCCCTGCTGATCGCGATGATGCTGAACATGAAGATACGCGGAAGGAGCTTTTTCCGGGTGATCTTCTTCCTGCCGGTGATCATCGTGAGCGGGCCGATACTGGGCATGCTGACGGAGCAGAACGCCGGCAGCGTATCCGCGATTGACACGCAGGCGATCTCCGCGGCGATCGGGTCCTTCCTGCCGGAAATACTGGCAAAGCCCGTGAGCGGCCTGTTTGCCAACATGGTAACGATCCTGTGGTACAGCGGCGTGCCGATACTGCTGTTCCTCAGCGGGCTGCAGAAGATAGACAGCAGCATGTATGAGGCCAGCTATATTGACGGCGCGGGCGGATGGGAGACCTTCTGGAAGATCACGCTGCCCCAGCTGAAGAACATCGTGCTGCTCAGCTGTGTGTACACCGTTGTGTTTGTTTCATCCAACGACAACAACACGCTGATCGCGCTGATCAAGGCCAGCATGTTCTCCGGAACGAAGGAGAAGGGCTACGGATACGCCAGCGCCATGGCGTGGCTGTATTCGCTGGTGGTGCTGCTGATTGTGGGCCTGTTTGCCCTGATACTGACCACACGGAAAGACAAGTATGAAAAGGAAGCGCGCAGAACCGACCGCGAGCTGCGGAAGGAAGCGCGGAAAATCAGACGCGTACAAAGGAGGCAGGCGAAGCATGCAAAGCGATATCAGCGTACGTGACGTGAAAAAGCCTGCCGCGAAACGGCTGACGAAGGACAAGGTGCGCAAGTTCCTCGCGGGAACCCGCACGAAGAACGGCGCGGTGAAGACCGTGGCCGTGTACGCGCTGTTGATCTGCATCGGGTTCATTTATCTGTATCCGGTGCTGTATATGGTGAGCGCCAGCTTCATGAGCCTGGACGATCTGCTGGACTCCAGCATCAAGTGGATCCCCGGCCGGCTGAATGTGAGCAACTATGTGCAGGCCGGGCAGAGCATGAACTTCTGGAAGAGCTTCCGGCAGAGCGTGCTGATCGCCGGGCTGCCCACGCTGTGCACGCTGCTCAGCTGCAGCGTGATCGGCTACGGGCTGGCGCGGTTCCGCTTCCCGGGCAACGGGGTGATCATGGGCATTATCGTGTTCTCCTTTGTGCTGCCGGGGCAGGTGTTGATGATACCCACCTATGTGATGTATTCCGAAATGAAGATTCTGGGCACGCTGTGGTCCTTTATCCTGCCGGCACTGCTGGGGCAGGGGCTGAACGCGCCGATCTTCATCCTCATTTTCAGGCAGTTCTTCCGCACGGTGCCGAGGGCGCTGATCGAGGCGGCGAGCATTGACGGCGCGGGCTATTTCCGCAGCTTCTGGCGCATCAGCCTGCCGGCCGCGGTTCCCGCCTTTATCACGGTGAGCCTTTTCTCCTTTGTGTGGTACTGGAACGAGAGCTACCTGACGGAGCTGTATGTGCACGGCGTGCTTACGGACAGCGGATGGACCACGCTGGTGCTGCAGCTGCGCGCCTTCGCGAGCAACTACAACGCCTACCAGGTGACGGCGCAGAGCGGCGCCACCAGCCTGAACGAGGCGCTGAAGATGGCCGGCACGCTGCTGGCTGTGCTGCCGCTGCTGATTATGTATTTCGTGCTGCAGAAGTACTTTACCGAGAGCATCGACCGCACCGGCATCACCGGTGAATAACAGGAAACGGAGGAGAAAGTGATGAACAGTGAAAACGCACGCCGTACACCGTGGAACACGCCGCTGATTGAACGGCGGGCCGATCCGCATGTATCGCGCGAGGGCGGCGCGTGGTACTTTACCGCCACCGTGCCGGAGTATGACAGGATCATTCTCCGCCGTGCCGCGACCCTGGACGGGCTTGCCGCGGCGGAGGAGAAAACCGTGTGGCACGCGCATGAAAGCGGCGTGATGGCGAGCCATATCTGGGCGCCGGAGCTGCACCGGATCGACGGGAAATGGTATATCTATTTTGCCGCCGGCGAGAAAGAGGACGTGTGGAAAATACGCCCGTGGGTGCTGGAATGCGAAGGGGATGACCCGGTGGCGGACCCGTGGACGGAGCGCGGCATGCTGACCCGCGCGGAAGAGGATGAGTATTCCTTTACAGACTTTTCGCTGGACATGACCGTGTTTGAACACGGCGGAAAGCACTACTGCGTGTGGGCCGAAAAGGTGAGCGCGGGGAAGAAGATCTCCAACCTGTATATCGCGGAGATGAAGAACGCGCTGGAGCTGGCGACGCCGCAGATGCTGCTTTCCAGCCCGGATTACGCGTGGGAGCGGCACGGGTTCTGGGTGAACGAGGGCGCGAGCTTTACCGAGGCGGAGGGAAGAATGTATATTTCCTTCTCCGCGAGCGACACCGGGCGGGCGTACTGCATCGGCCTGCTGTGGGCGGACGCCGACGCGGACCCGATGGATTTTTCCGCCTGGCACAAGGTGAACCGGCCGGTGATGGTGACCGATGAGGAAAAAGGTCTGTACGGACCCGGGCACAACACCTTCTTCCGGGATGAGAACGGGAAGCTGATGACATCCTTCCACGCGAGAACGTATGATGAGATTGAAGGAGATCCGCTGGATGACGGAAACAGGAATACGTATGTGGCGGCGGTGGAGACGGTCGATGGGGGGATGAGGTTTCAGGTGTCTGGTGTGAGGTGTGAGGTTTAGGTGTAAAAGGTGTCAGGTGTGAGGTGCGAGGTGTATGGTGAAGAAGGTGTAAAAGGTGTAGAAGGTGTAGAAGGTGTAGAAGGTGTGGGGCGTGCGGAGCACGCGGCATCGAATAGCAAAATTTTGGGATTACTATTGCAATTCGGGGGAGTTGCGATTATAATAGCATTAACAATTAACATTAACGGTAATGTAAACCAGATTCGACAAAGGAGGCTCTACAATGAAAAAGATCCTCGCGATGCTGCTGACCCTGTGCCTGCTGCTCGGCTGCTGCGGCTCACTGGCCGAAGGAACCGACGGTGTGGTCATCAACGGCATTACCTATCATCCGGCGGCGGATATGACCACGGAACCCATCACCCTGACCTATTTCCACTTTGATCAGGATGAAACCGTGCAGCTGCTGGCTGACCGGTTTATGGAACTCTATCCCAATATCACCGTGAACGTGCAGTATGAGAACGTGTCCACCTACAACAGCACGCTGCTGACGCTTGTATCCGCCGGCACCTGCCCGGACTGCATCATGTTCTCCGACTGCGACTTCGCGCTGAGCAACATGCTGCTGGCCGACATCAGCGAATACTGGGATGCCGACCCCGAAACGAAGAACCTTGCCGATACGCTGGAAACCGCCGGTGTGGGCACCTATATGACCAACGCCCGCTACGCGGTGCCGGTCAAGTTCTTCCCCACGGGCATGTATGTTGACCTGAACGTGCTGGAAGCCCTGAACATCGAAGCCCCGAGCCGCAACTGGACCTGGGCGGACATGATCAAGCTGATCAAGGACGCGACCGTGCTCGATTCCCCCGACGGCATGGCCTACTACGGATGCGGCTACTACAACCGGCTGGACAGCTATTACGGCATCGCCGCCTCACAGGACATCATCGGCGAATTCGGCTTTGACGGCACTGACTTCGACCTCGGCGTATGGGCCGTGGGCGAGCAGGAATTCTCCGACCTGAAGCTGGGCGGCTACATCGCCCCGAGCACTGAGACGCAGGCCATGGAAGACTGGACCGACGACTGGGAGGCCTGGTGCGGCGCTACCGGCCACGTGGCCCTGTTCACCGAAGCCTTCTGGACTTTCCAGAACACCTGGAATACCGATGAATACAAGCAGTACAACCTGGACATCGTGCCCTACGTTGTGCCCGCTGTGAGCGAGGAAGACGCCAGCGGTGTCCATCACACCATCGCTACCATCGACTTCGGCGGCGTATCCACCAGCTGTGAGCATCCGCGTGAAGCGTATGAGCTGATCAAGTTCATGGCCTTCGGCGTGGACGGCTGGAAGACCCGCTGCGAAATCTACAACGACGAAACCATCACCAACAAATCCGGCCTGCCGCTGAAGCATGACGTGATGCCCTGCCCGATCACCAAGGATCAGGATGTGTGGAACGCCTACATCGACATGTTCTGCAAGGGCATGGACGAGGCGCATGTGGACTGCTGGCGCGAATACTTCGCGAGCTGCATGCAGCCCATCCCCTTCGGCTGGACCTCCATTGCCGGATACTGGAACTATTGCGATGAGTACTTCAACAGCATCGGTATCCATGACCTGGTGGACCTGGGCAAGGCCAAAGCCGCCGACTACGCGGAGGAAGCCACGCTGAAGGCGAACCTGTATCACGCTCAGGCGATGCTGGACTACTTCGGCGAGGACGGATACGATATCCTGACCGAGGAAGAAGTGGCCAAGTACGAGCAGATGGTGGAGGACAACTCCATCTGACCCCGGGCCGGAAGGCTCTTGAACGCGTACCTTAAGCACGGAATGCTTAACAAAATAAAGGAGGAACCCGAGTATGAAGAAATTCCTGTCTGTTCTGCTGGCCGCCGCGCTGCTGCTGACCGTGGTCAGCTTTGCCGGCGCCGAAGCCGCCGAACTCCCCGAAGCTTTCGCGCACATCACCTTTGACGGCGCTGACGAAGGCTACAAGGCCGTGACCAACGGCGACGCCGACCTGTTGGACGGCGCCAACAAGTCCATCATCCCCGCTGAGGGCGCTGAATTCCTGTACGGCGCCGGCGCTGTGGGCAATGCCCTGTACATCGACGGCACCTACGGCCTGGACCTCGGCCTGCAGCCCACCAACACCGATGTGTGGACCGTGAGCTTCTGGGTTAACGCCGACCGCCTGAGCGACTACGGCCCGACCCTGCAGATCGGCTACAACATGGGCCGCGCCGCGGACGCCGGCAACAACGTTGCCTGGATGAACGTGACCCAGACCAACTGGACCCCCAAGTATTTCCCCACCATCTGGAGCCGCAACGAAGGCTTCGACTCCGCTGACGGCGTGGACTGCTGGCCCTGGATGGCTCCCTTCCAGGATGACGGCGCCATGATCGGCAAGCGCGAGTGGGCGATGTTCACCATCGTTGCCACCGGCGAAGAGCAGAACCTGCCTTCCGGCGCGAAGGGCGTAGGCGCCAAGCTGTATGTGAACGGCGAGCTGCGCTATGACAGCCAGGAAAACTATGTGAACGGCACTTACTTCAACATGACCTGGGACGCCTCTCTGGCCCCCGCGATCATGCAGCCCGGCGATAACACCTTTGAGAGCCTCTTCGGCATCAACTACTGGGATACCATCTACAAGGGATATGTGGATGACCTGTATGTCTTTGACACCGCGCTGACCGCTGAACAGGTTGCCGCGCTGTTCGCCGCGGGCGATGCCACTGTTGACAGCCCCAAGGGCGGACCCGCCGCTGACGCTGCCGCCGCCGAACCCGAACCCGTGCCCGCCGCTGTTGAAGTTGTGATCAACGGCACCCAGGTCGGCGAAGCCGACTTCAGCACCGCTTTCTGGGGCGCCCACTCCGATATCTGGGGCGTTGCCGTCGGTGAAAGCAAGACTGTGAAACTGGTGAACTATCACGCTGCCGAAGCCAGCAACTGGAACACCCCCAACGTGGTGCTGCAGACAACCCCCACCGGCCATGCCGCCGACCAGGCTGAAGGCTATGCCGAATACGCCGTGGTCCGCACGGACAACTACGGCTGGGGCGCCGGCTATGACGGAATCGCTCAGCTTGAGTGTGACTGGAACTGGGATACCTTCGTTGCTGACACCAACGGCGCTGAATTCACTGTGACCGTGGTGAACAACGGTGAGACCGCCGATGTTCTGTACAAGGTTGTGACCCCCGCGGGCGTTGAGCACTTCCAGAACTACAAGGGCATTGCCGTGACCGGCGATGTGTACTTCTGCTTCGTGTGCGACGGCAACTGCATGGACATCCTGAGCATTGAGTAAAAGAAAACACCACTCCTTTTTCCGGGGTCGCTTCGCGGCGACCCCGGTTTTTTTGGGTGATGTATGCGAAGGGGCCCCGGGGAAATCTCATTCACGACCGCCGGTGGCGGAAATTTCGTGAATGAGTTTCTCAAGCGAAAAGGAGCAGGCTCTACAGTGTAGAGCTGCGACTATTGAGCTTGCGGAAGATCGCAAAGCCACCGGGTCAGCCCGCAGGCTGAACTCCCTGCCAAATACTCATCCTGTTAAGGAGGAGTAACCGAAGGATTTTTAAGGGCGACCGGAAAGCCCTTAAATCGGTCCGCAGGCCGAAACCCTTGTAAACATCCCACTTCGTGATATAATCTCCTTACCTGACGAAAAAGGAGGCGTTATCAACGGACAAACCCCCAAAAGACCCTTTGCCGCTTATTCGCGCGCTCCTCGCTCACTTAACAATCCTTCTTCTGTTGCTGACCTGCGGCTTCATATACGAACGCACCGGCTTCGGTGACACACTGTGGGACGAAGTCCTTACCCGCGTTGTATTCAGTGCTGCCATGACAGCCTTCCTCCTGAGCATCTCCGGCACGAAACACCTTCAGCTGAAAAACGGTGCTGTGCGGCATGCACTGAAGATGTGCGCGCCGCTGCTGATCTTCGCCGGCTTCCTGACATTCCTTTTCCTTACAGACCCGGAAACGCGCGGCACATTATCCGTGACACCCGGGCTGCTGTCCGGCACGCTGCTGTGCGTGACCGTGGGCATATTTGAGGAAACGGCGTACCGCGCCGTGATCTATGACGGCATTGCCGGCTTTACGCGCAACACCCGCGGTACCTATACCGCGTCCGCGGTCGTATCCTTTATCCTGTTCGGCGTTTCACACGTGCTGAATGAACTGCTGATGCCGGAAACATTTACCGAACCGACACTGCTGATGCAGGTGCTGCTGAAAATCACGCAGACCGGCCTGATCGGCCTGATTATGATGCTGATCTATGTCCGCACGGGTACCGTGTGGGCGCCGGCGGCGGCTCACGCCCTGTTTGACCTGCTGCTGTGCCTGCCGGAGCTGCTTACTGCGGCGGACATCTCAATGGAATACGTGAGCGTGGAGGACGCCGCGGGCGGCATCCGGAGCTATGTCATCATGATTCTGATTGAACTGGTGATTTACCTGCGCCTGCGCGGAAAACACCTGAGCGCGATCCGCGCGGAAGAGACGGCGGGGGAGAAAGAACTATGATTCCCGCTTGTTATGCGGAGATGAACCGTGTATAATAAAAAACAGCGGATTTGTTCGTACATAAACACCAATATCGGGAGGTTTTTTATCTATGACGATCTATGTGGACATCAACGCAAAGCGCGAAGGTAACGGCTCCGCGGAGCGCCCCTTCAAACGCATCAATGACGCGGCGAAGATCGCGATGCCCGGTGACGAGGTGCTCGTCGCTCCCGGCGTATACCGTGAGTATGTGTGCCCCGCGCATGCCGGCACAGAGGACAGGCGCATCACCTACCGCAGCACCGAAAAGCTCGGCGCCGTGATCACCGGCGGTGAGGTTGTGACCGGCTGGAAGCCCTATCAGGGCAACGTGTGGACCGTGAAGGTTGACAACAACGTGTTCGGCGCGTACAACCCCTATACCACCTTTGTGTGCGGCGACTGGTACTTCGCGCCCACCGTGCGCCATACCGGCAGCGTGTATCTGAACCAGAACATGATGTATGAAACCGTGACGCTGGATGAGTGCATCGCCGGCGAAGCGGATCCCTGCGCGTGGGAGACCGACAAATCACGGTATAAATGGTATACGGAGCAGGACAACGGATTCACCGTGCTGTATGCCAACTTCCAGGGCCTGGACCCGAACACGCAGGATGTTGAGATCGCGGTGCGCCGCAATGTGTTTATGCCCGCTGAGAACGGCATCGGCTACATCACCGTGAGCGGCTTCAAAATGACGATCGCCGCCACGACCTGGGCCCCGCCCGCCGCGTATCAGGACGGCCTGATGGGTCCGCACTGGAGCCGCGGATGGATCATTGAGGACTGCGAAATCTGCAACAGCCGCTGCTGCGGTATCTCACTGGGCAAGTATCGCGACCCCGAAAACGACATGTATTTCTACACCAGGCATGTGAAGAGCCCCACCCAGATGGAGCGCGACGCCGTATGCCGCGGCCAGTATCACGGCTGGCTGAAGGAAAACGTGGGCGGCCACATTGTGCGCCGCTGCCATGTGCACCACTGCGAGCAGACCGGTATCGTCGGCCGGCAGGGCGGCGTGTTCTCCGTTATTGAGGACTGCCATATCCACCACATCTGCAACTCCACCCAGCTGGGCGGCGCTGAGACCGCCGGCATCAAGCTGCATGCCGCGATTGACGTGATCATCCGCCGGAACCATATCCACAACTGCATCGAAGGCGTATGGCTGGACTGGGAAGCACAGGGCGCGCGGATTTCGCAGAACATCATGCATGACAACATGAAGCCCGCCGGCGTGCAGCACGGCCAGGGCGCGATGTTCAACACGGATATCTTCATCGAAGTCGGTCACGGCCCCACGCTGATTGACAACAACATCCTGCTGTCCAAGTGCAGCCTGGCCATGCCCAGCGAAGGCATCGCCTGCGTGAACAACCTGATGCTGGGCGCCTTCACCCTGATCAACAGCGGCGTTGACAGCATCGTGAACGGACAGCGCGAGCCGCGCTTCACGCCCTATCATATCCGCCACCGCACCGAGGTTGCCGGCTTCATGACCATCCTCCACGGCGATGACCGTGTGTACAACAACATCATGATTCAGCATTACCCGGTGACGAACGCGGAAAAGAAGCCGACGGACAACGACTACGAGGTTGTCGGCACCGCTTCGTTTGATATCTTCCCGAGCTATGAGGACTGGCGCGTTCCCTTCGGCGGCGAAGACGAGGAACCGAATATGGGTCAGTTGGCGACCGCGCATTTCGGCCATCTGCCGGTGTGGATCAGCGGCAACGCGTACTTCAACGGCGCGAATGTCAGCAAGCATGAGAAGAACGGCCTGACCGACACAGAGCACGAGGTGACCGTATCCTGGAAGCAGGACGGAGATGACTTTGTGCTGGAGACCAATGTGTATGACTTCCTGGGCGACTTCCGTACCGGCGTGATGAACAGCGATACGCTGGGCAAGGCCTTTGAGCCCGAAGAACGCTATGAGAATCCGGACGGAACGGACATCAAGCTGGATTACGATGTGATCGGCGGGCACCGCGGCGTTGCTCCGCTGCCCGGTCCCTTCGCCGAAGGCGTGAAGGAATTCCGCTTCCCCTGGGCTCCCTACAAGGACTGAGTTGAATATCAAAACCGGCGACCCGGAAATCCGGGTCGCCGGTTTTGAAACTGCGAAAGATCGCAAAGTCCTTTGGTCGGCCCGCAGGCCGAAATTCTAATTTCCCTATGGCAGGAGTTGCAGCCGCACTTCAGCGGAAAATCCGCGGAAGGAAGCTGCGGATGCATCTCCTCCACACTGTCCAGTCATGCCCTCCCGGGAATGTCTCCCGGGTAATATTCAGCCCCTTGGGCGCCAGCATCGCGTCATCACCGGCGAAAGCCGCCCAATAGGTATCCTCGGTGCCCATGGCACGGTAGAATACCCTGAACGCGGTGTTGAACTTTTCCTTGTCATCCAGAATATCCATATGCGGCTCGTGTACATCCGGGCTCCACGGCGCGTGCATGAAGCCGCTGAAAACGCCGACCCAGGCAAACAGCTCCGGATGGGACATGGTGACCATGCTCGTCTGATAGCTGCCCATGGACAGCCCCGCCATGGCCCTGTGCTCGCGGTCCGTAAGCACGCTGAAGCGGGATTCGATAAAGGGAATCAGGTCCTTCAGGATGATCTCCGGGAAGAGCTGCCTGCTGGACCGGAAATCCGCCCTGCGGGAGCCGGCCATGCCGTTGCCCATCACGATGATCATTTCCTCCATTTTGCCCTCGGCCAGCAGACGGTCGGCAATACGGCCTACATGCCCCTGGAAGACCCAGCCGATCTCATTTTCACCGTAGCCGTGCTGCAGATACAGCACGGGATATTTTTTCGCGGGGGTGTAGTTCCACGGCGTCCACACCAGGCAGATCTCATGCTTGCCGGTCACTTCGGACGGATAGTACATGCGGCTCACGGCACCGTGGGGCACATCCTCCAGATCGTCCCATCCGGCCATGTCATCCACGGGCACATCAATGAAGTTCATCGGCCGGCACGCGCCGTAGCCGATGGGCAGGTAGGGGTTCAGCACATCCGCGCCGTCCACCTTTACAAAGATATACTGGAAGCCGCGGCCGATGTCGATATCCCCGGTCCAGTATCCGTCCTCATCCTTCGTGAGGGGATGGGTTTCATCACCGAATTTGTCGATGGATACGGTTTTCGCGTCCCCGGCGCGGAGACGGAAACGGACTTTTCCGTCCGGCAGGCACTCCCAGCCCTGCTGACCGTCACGGTCCGGCTCGCCCGCGTAAAGGTCATAGGAGATCGCGATATCCATGATTTGCTGATCCATAAATGATGCTCCTTTCAGAAATTTGTACGGACATTTTATGAGTACAAGGTACCTTGTTTTCGCTTCGCAGTCAATCCTTTACGGCAAAGACGGCAAAAACTGAGCAGACATTGCGCAAAAATCGTGTTGTGATTGACTTACAGCGCTTTTCCTCGTATAATACCCGTTGTATGCGGTCCTGTAGCTCAGCAGGATAGAGCATTCGCCTCCTAA
>JAKSQH010000034.1 GCA_024404245.1 Clostridia bacterium | reverse complement strand
GACTTCCCGTTGTTGTATAGGCCAGATAGTTGCCCGCGGTCAGCATCGGATACGGATTACCCGCCCAGTGCGCTGTCATCTCATTCAGCTGTTCGCGGAGCACCGCGTCCTTCAGCTGCCATGCCTCACGGTCCGCCATCGCGGGAAACGGGCACTTCACGGGAAACAGGAGATCGTCCGCGACCGGATGCCTCATTATATATTCGGTAAACATATCGTGTTGTCATTCCCTTCCGTACAGTTCAAGCTGTGTCAGCGCCGGGAAAGCGGAAGGATCGTCGCTCTTGATCAGATTCGTCAGCTTCACGCGGCGGATTCTGTGTTCCCCGCCAAGATCAATCCACTGGCGTTCGCCCGTTCTCTCCAGTGTGAAGGAGATCACCGTTCCGTCATCCGGAAGCAGCTGACCGGATATCCAGTACGCGTCATGCGGAAAATCCGCCCGCAACACCAGCGCCGCTTTCTCCACAGTCACGGTTCTGCCCAGGTCAAGCTCCAGGCATGCGTCCGTGCGTGTGCCTATGCCCCAGCTCTGGAAAGGCCATTCGCCGTGGTAATGGTTCAGCAGGATACCGTCGATCACATTACGCGCGGCAAAGCAGCTTTCATTCCGTGTTTCCACATTGGCGGTGCAGTGCGGAAAGAAGTCCGTATCCCCGCGCAAATCGGAAGGATTGCGGGATATGGGGCGCTGTGAAGTGATTTCGGTTTCCGTCATCGCGCGCACGGCAAAAATATGCCTTGTTCCGGTGAATGCCGCGGAGCTGTACGCGAGCCTGTGTTCACCGGAAGGCACCCTCCATGTCATATGTCCGTCCGGAAGATACACTTCTCCGGCCGGCAGAGCCACATCCGCCTGAATCCACAGATGCGCCGGGCCGGAAACCTCATAATAATCTCCTTCTTCATAAAGCCGGTCGGCGCACAGGTTCGCCTCAACCGGATGCGCGGTCTGCGCGAGCAGATTCTTTTCTTTGTCAAACAGCCGTACGGTGATCATTCTCATTTCCTCCTCAGTCAAAATGCCTCGCGCCGAGCAGCGCGCCGCAGCTTTCACGCACAATCAGGGAACATTCGCGTACCTGTGAATAGTTCACATCTCCGGATCCGCCTATAATCCGGATCAGCTCCTCCACCGCGCATCTGCCGTGGTCCTCCGGATGCAGGTCCACCGTGGTCAGCGGCGGTGTCAGATAAGGTGTAAAAAACTGGTTGTCGCAGCCGATCAGAGCCATTTCCTCCGGTACGCGGATACCCATCCGCAGCAGCTGGCGCAGCGCGCCCAGCGCCACAAGGTCATTCGCGGCTACCAGCGCCGTCGGGCGATCTCTGTCACTGAGTCTGGAAAGCAGTCTCGCCGTACATATTTCTCCGGCCCGGGCACTGAAGCCGGTTCCGCAGTTATCCTCCACCAGCAATTCCAGCCCCTGCTCCGCCACTTCGCTGATGAAGCTTTCCCTGCGTGACCTGTAGGATCTGCTGTCGCTTGAACCGCCGATATAGCAGATCCGCCGGTGTCCCAGCTGGATCAGATGAGAAATACTTTTTTTCACGCTTACGCTCAGGTCACTGGTAATATTAACGCAGCTGAGTCCTTCAATCCGCGGGCCGATGGTAACAATCGGCATCTTCTGCTGAAGGCGGAGCAGATTGTCCAGCAGCTGCTCATCCGTTCCGTTTTCCACCGCGCTGCCGACCAGAACCGCCCCGTCCACCGGAAGGCTCAGCAGATGCTCCAGTGTGTTCTCATCCAGCCGGTTTTCCAGTTCACGGCAGGCCAGCGTCAGGCTGTAGCCGTTTCTTCTCGCCGCAGTTTCCGCGCCCTGGCACAAGGCGGAATAATACGGGTTGACAACATCAGTCGTCATCAGCAGCAGTGACCGTCCGCTCTGCCCGGCCAGCCTGCGCGATATAGTGTTGCTTTCGTATCCCAGATCCGCGATGGCGGCCTCCACCTTGCGCCTGGAGGCTTCACTCGCGATGCCGCCGGACATCACGCGTGAAACCGTCGCAATGCTCACACCGGCTTTCGCCGCGATATCGTGGATACTGATCTGCTTTTTCGCCAAACGGATCACCCTTTCCGTCATTCTGTTTTCTATCTTAACACATCCTATCGACAAAAACAATTACATTCTGTAAATATTTACACTATTTTTCGTGAATATTTTCAAAAAGTTCTTGACATTGGTGTAGAATGTCCTCTATAATCCCATTGTGAACGGATTATAGGAAGTTGTGTGTAAATATTTTCAGTATCTGACGGGAAAAATCCCGTTAAGAATAATTAAGGAGGAACTCACTATGAAGAAACTGCTTTCCATCGTGCTGGCCGCCGCAATGCTGCTCTCTCTCTGCAGCTTTGCCGCCGCTGAAGAAGGAAAGACCCTGACCGTCGTGACATGGGATGCCACGACCACCGCTTATCTGGATGCCCAGAAAGCCGCTTTCGAAGCTGCCAACCCCGGCATCACCATCGAGTACGTCGATGTTGCTTCTCAGGATTACGCCATGAAAGCCGGCACCATGCTGGCCGGCGGAGACACCAGTGATGTCTACATGGTCAAAGAAATCACCGACATGCTGAACTGGAAAGCTGCCGGATACATTGAGCCGCTGACTCCCTTCGCCGAAGCGGCCAACTATGATCTGAGCGGTTTCGTCGGTATCGACGGCAACTACGCGGTGGACGGCGTTCAGTACGCCCTGCCTTTCCGCAGTGACTTCTGGGTCCTGTTCTACAACAAGGATCTGTTCGACGCTGCCGGCAAGGAATACCCCACCAACGATATGACCTGGGATCAGTTCGCTGATCTGGCCATCGCCATGTCCGACGCTGAAAAGGACATCTGGGGCACTCACTATCACACCTGGCTGTCCGCCGTGGTCAACTGGGATGTCTGCGACGGCGTGAACACGCTGATCGACGGCAACTATGATGACATGGCCTACTTCTACAACATCTATCAGAAGATCGAAGACAACGGCGGCTGCATGCCCTACGCCGAAGTGAAGGCTTCCGGCCTGCACTACTCCGGTGCTTTCGGCAACGGCAACATCGCCATGATGCCCATGGGCTACTGGTACGTTTCCACGCTGATCGACAACATCAACAAGGGCGAATACAAAGTCGGCAACTGGGGCATCGTTTCTGTTCCCCATGCTGACGGTGTAGCCGCGGGTTCCTCCTTCGGCAACCTGACCGGTGTCGCGATCAACGCGAAGTCCGAAAACAAGGATCTGGCCTGGCAGTACATTTCCTGGCTGGCCGGTGAAGAAGGCGCCAAGGCGACCGCTTCCGTCGGTGCCCGTCCCGCCTGGGTTTCTGAAGAAGTCGCCGCCACGATGGCCTCTGTCGCGGGCTTCCCGACCGACGAAGCCAGCAAGGCCGCGCTGGTGCCCACTCTCGTGAGCATCGAGTTGCCCGCTTCCGAGCATTCTTCCGAAATCTCCTCCATTCTGAACGAGGAACACACCCTGATCATGACCCGCGAGAACACCGTTGAAGAAGGCATCGAAGCCATGAACGAGCGTGTCGCGGAGATCCTGGGCAAATAATAACCGATAAGTCATCCGACCTGAGGCGGGGAAGCGGCTTGCTCGCTTCCCCGCCTTTTCCGAATCCTGATTCCGAAGGGAGTGCGTTGCTTTGGTACAAAAAAAGGCCGCTAAACGTAAGATGGGCAAACTGGAAAGGAAAAACACACTGATCGCCTATTCCTTCCTGGCGCCCAATTTCATCGGCTTTGCCGTGTTTACGCTGGTTCCCGTGCTGTTTTCCATCTTCCTTTCCTTCGTTTCATGGAAGGGCGGCTCCTTCGACACGATTCAGTGGGTCGGTCTGGAAAACTATGACACGATTTTCAAAACAGCGAAAGTCGCGGAAAAAGGAATCGGATACTTTTTCAACAAGGTTGATCTGGGCATTACCCTGAAGAATACCCTTTTCTACACTGTGGTTACCGTCCCGCTGACGCTCGTCTTCGCCATCGCGCTCGCCTGGTTCCTGAATAAGGCGGTCAAAGGCGCGGTCGCGTTCCGCACAATTCTCTTCTTCCCTTACGTGGCCTCCATGGTTGCCATCTGCGTATGCTGGAACTTCATGCTGATGAAGAACGGACCTGTCAATCAGTTCCTCAACGCGTTCGGAATACCGTTCAACAAAAGCTGGACAGCTGACTCCTCAATGGCCATATGGGCTATTATTCTGGTCAGTGTCTGGCGAAACATGGGATATTATATGATTATCTACCTCGCGGCGCTGCAGGGTGTGCCCGCGGAGCTGTATGAAGCGGCCACCATCGACGGCGCCGGCCGCTGGAAACAGTTCAGGCACGTTACGCTGCCCCAGCTCCGCCCCACCACATTCTTCGCCTCCATTATGATGATTATTTCCTGCTTCAAGATCTACGACGTGGTTGCCATCATGACTGACGGCGGTCCCGGCCGTTCGACCAAGATGCTGGTTACTTATATTTATGCTGAAGCCTTCAATAACTTCAATTTCGGCATTGCCAGTGCCATCGCGATGATCCTGCTGATTCTGGTGCTCACGATTACCATTATCCAGTTCAGCATGGAAAAGAAATTCGCCAATGACTGAGAAAGGAGGAAGCACCATGACCCTGTCAACCAGCCGTCCGCGTGAGGTCCGTAAGGATAACCGAACGCTGCATCTGATCGGTAAGATTCTTCTGTATGTTGTGCTGATCGCTCTCGCTGCCTTCACGCTGGTTCCTTTTGTGTGGATGATTTCCTCCTCGCTGAAGCTGGACCGCGAAGTATTCACCTGGCCCATGCGCTGGATTCCCGAAACCTTTCACTGGGAAAACTACGTAAAAATCTGGGACAAGGTTCCCATGCTCACGTATTTCAAAAACACCGCGTTCATTGCCCTGTTCGTCACCTTCATCCAGACGCTGACATCCTCCTTCGCGTCCTACGCGTTCGCGAAGTTGCAGTTCAAAGGCCGTGACGTGCTGTTCATCTGCTACATCGCGACCATCGCCGTGCCGTGGCAGGCCTATATGCTGCCCCAGTTCATCATGATGCGGTCCTTCGGCCTGTATGACACACCCTGGGCCATGATCGTGCTGCAAAGTTTCTCCGCCTTCGGCGTGTTCCTGATGCGGCAGTTCTATCAGAATATCCCCACGGAGCTGTGTGAAGCCGCCCGGATCGACGGCCTCAGCGAATACGGCATCTGGTTGCGGATCATGCTGCCGCTGAGCAAGGCCGCGATCGCGACGCTGATTATCTTCACCTTCGTCGGCACCTGGAATGACTATATGGGACCCCTGATTTACCTGACCAGAGAAACAAACAAAACAATTCAGGTCGGTCTGAAGCGTTTCATTCAGGAGAACTCGAGCGACTACCACCTGATTATGGCGGCGTCAGTCGTTTCGCTGCTCCCGGTCTCCATTGTGTTCCTCGCTCTGCAGAAATACTTTGTCGAAGGTATTGCCACTTCCGGCCTGAAAGGATGACCTTCATGTCAAACGCTTTTTCATCGAACCCGCTTCGCACGCGTGAGGATATGGAGCGGGCAGCCGTTGAGCTCATCAGTCCGCTTGTCCCCCTGCTGAGTCCGGGATGCGCGCGTCTTCATCTCGGTGAAACGGGTGCCGCTTATTCCGCCGATATCGCTGAAATGGAAGGTTTTGCCCGCGTGCTTTGGGCGCTTGTGCCGATGCTGGCCGGACACTGCGCTTCCGTCGCCCCGCTGTGGGAGAAATGGCGTACCGGCATCATCAACGGTACCGATCCCGATCACCCCGAATACTGGGGAGAGGTGGGCGATTACGATCAGCGGCTGGTGGAGATGGCCGTGTTCGGCATGGGTATGCTGATCGCGCCGGATGAGTTTTTCTTTGATCTTCCGGAAAGCGCGCAGGATCATCTGTATCGCTGGCTGGATCAGATCAACCGGCATGATATGCCGAAGAACAACTGGATTTTCTTCCGTGTCCTTGTCAATCTCGGTTTCCGTAAAGTCGGAAGACCTTTCCCCGAGGAGCAGCTGAAGGCGGACGTGGCGCTGATTGAGTCGCATTATGACGGTGACGGCTGGTATTTTGACTATTATGACCAGCGTGAATACTACACGATGTGGGCATTTCAGTTCTACGGTCCCGTATGTGCGGCCGCCGCGGTGGACTGTGATCTGATTCCCGCCCGTGAATACGCGGAGCGGTCCCGTCTGATGGCGGAAGACTTTGCCTGCTGGTTTGACAGCCGCTGTGAATCCGTGCCTTACGGGCGCAGCCTGAGCTACCGTTTCGCGCAGAGCGCGTTCTTTGCCGCGCAGGCCTTTGCCGGAGCTGTAACCGACCGGGTCGGCTGGGGCGAAATGAAGCATCTTCTGCTCGGCAATATGCGTACGTGGAGCCGGTTCCCGATTTTCACGCGGGACGGCGTGCTGACCATCGGTTACCACTATCCGAACCTGAATATGGCGGAAGGATACAACGCGCCCGGTTCACCCTACTGGTGCATGAAAAACTTCCTTGTGCTTGCCCTGAGCGCGGATCATCCCTTCTGGCAGGCGGAGGAAACCGCGCCCGAATGTCCCGCTGTTTCCGTGCAACCGCATGCCCGTATGCTGCTTTCCCGCGCCGCGGACGGGAGCCATGTGCTGGCTTTCCAGTCCGGCAACCGTCTGTGCGAACACAGCCATGCCGAATCAAAATACGAGAAATTCGTTTACAGTTCCGTTTTCGGTTTCAGCGTAATGAAATCGATGAACGGTCTGGGAAGCGGAGCGTTTGACAGCGTTCTTGCCGTCAGTCCGGACAACGGCCGCACCTGGCTTCCGCGTCACGGCGGCAGCGATTACACCGTTGACGCGGGCGGCACATCCTGTACATGGTCACCTTTCCCCGGTGTGGAAATCCGTACGCGGATCATTGTTGCGGGTGAATGGCACATACGTCGCCATACAGTCCGCAATTCCCTGCCCGTCAGCATCGCTGAAGGCGGATTCGCCATCCGCAGAAGTGGTACGCCCGTAACGGATGATCAAAGCGTGTACCTGTGCAATGAGCAGGGGCTGAGCGGTATCCGGATGATACGCGGTTATGACAAAGCCATGGCGGTTACTCCGGAAGCCAATACGAACCTGATGGAACCCCGCACCGTTATTCCGACGCTTACAGCGGTTCTTGATCCCGGTGAGCATGTGTTGGAATGTGCCGTACTCGGTACGGTCAGCGGCGGTGCCGTACTTTGGAATACAGTACCGGAGGTGGACCGGAATGAATAAAGAAATCGCTGCCCTCGCGGAAAAAATCATCGCGAAATACACAAAAGGCGCTGAGCAGGCTGCCGTACAGGGTATTATTCCCTATACCGGCTCCGGCGCGGAATGGGTTTCTTCACCCTATGACGGTAACGGCTGGTGGACCGGCGGTTTCTGGCCGGGGCTCATGTGGCAGCTGTATGCCGCTTCCGGCAGTGATCTGTTCCGGCAGGAAGCGCTCCGCGCCGAGCAGCTGCTGACGGATGAATTCCGTGTTTTCAGTGCATTGAATCACGATGTCGGCTTTATGTATCTGCTGTCAAGCGATCTGCATAACCGTCTCTGCCCGGATAAACAGGCGGAGCAGGATACACTGCATGCCGCCACGCTGCTGGCGGGGCGTTTCAATCCGCTCGGTTTCCTTTCCGCGTGGAACGGAGGCAGGCCCGGCTGGGCAATTGTGGACAGCATGATGAATCTGAGTCTGCTTTACAGAGCGTCAGAGCTGACCGGCGATCCGCGTTTTGAAAGCATCGCGAAAGCACATGCCGACACCTGTATCCGCGAGTTTGTCCGTGAGAACGGCAGTTGCAATCACATTGTCATCTTTGACCCGAAAACCGGCGAAGTGCTGGATCGCCCGGGCGGTCAGGGCTATGCTCCCGGTTCCAGCTGGAGTCGCGGTCAGGCGTGGGGGCTGTACGGATTCGTCATTTCATACGCGCACACCGGTGAAAAGCGCTATCTGGATACAGCCATGAAAATCGCGCGGTACTTTATCGCGCATATCCGCCCGGACGGGTTAACGGATTGTGACTTCTGCCAGCCGGTGGATGAGGAAAGGATCGATAACATCGCCGGCGCGATTGCCGCGTGCGGTCTGCTGCATCTGGCGGACCTGCCGGAAAGCGGCAGTGAGGCACCGTTCTTCCGTGAAGCGGCCATGCGGCTGATCAGCGCGCTGGACACGCTTTGCGCGGACTGGGATCCGGATCATATGGGAATTCTCACAAAGTGTACCGCCGCTTACCATCAGGACGGCGCCGGAAGGCATATCAACATTGTTTACGGCGACTACTTCTTCACCGAAGCGGTCATGTATCTGGCCGGAACGGACCCGGCTCCGTGGTTCCCCGCGAAGTGACCGTCCGTACACGGCAAAACCGCGTGCCATCTTCCTCCGGCACGCGGTTTCTGTTTGCGCCTGTTGCCATACCGGCGCGTATACTGTTATAATGCCGTATCCCGCGGGATATACAACCGATCATTACAGGAGTGCGAACATCATGGCCGTTAAAAAACTGTTTTCCGTTCTGCTTGCCTTTCTCATTCTCTCCGGGCTGTGCTTCATTCCCGAATCCGCTCCCGCCGAAGAAGCGGACCGGTATCAGGCAGTGCTTGACAGCGCGGAGATTTACGCCGGAAACAACACACGTCTTCAAAAGATCTTGAACCGCGCGAAAAACGGGGAAAATATCACGCTGGCGGTCATCGGCGGTTCCATCACGGAGGGAGCCGGCGCGGGCACCTATAAGGACTGCTGGGCCGCGCGTCTGCTTCGTCTTCTCCGTGCCGAATACGGTAAGGATGACGGGCTGAACATCGGCCTTGTCAACGCGGGTGTCGGCGGCACGCCTTCCACCTTCGGCTGGATCCGCTATTACCGGGATGTGGTGGACAAGGTGAAAGATGATGACGGTCTGCCGGATATCGTGATCATCGAGTACGCCGTGAATGACGGCGGCGAACCGACGAACCGCGGTTGCTACGAATCCATGGTGCGGGAGATCCTTTCAGCCGAAAACGAACCCGCGGTCATTCTGCTTTTCAGCGTGTTCAAATCGGGCTATACCCTGCAGGATCAGTTCATTCCGATCGGCAGGGCATATGATCTGACCATGGTCAGTATGCGTAACAGCGTATTCCCGCTCATCGGCGATATGTGGACGCAGAAAGAATTCTTTTATGATGAATACCATCCCACCGCGCTCGGTCACGGCATCATGGCCGACTGCATTATGAACGCGATTCGCAATGACGCCGCGCGCGAACCGGATAACCGTGAAATAAACGTAAAGGCCGTAAAAGCCGTCAGCCACGCGGCATACACGGGAATGCGCAGGATCTTTGGCGACAGCGTTCCCGATGATATTGATTTCAACCGCGGCGGTTTCAATCAGGATGATTCCGGTTCCTATTCCAACATCCCCGTCGGCCGCGTATGCGGCAGGAATTTTGCCCATACCGCGCTGTCCGGCAGTGAACCGCTGACCTTCACCGCTTCGTTCAGGAACATGCTGATCTCCTACCATACCGTTTCCGACCGTGATTTCGGCAAAGCCGAAGTGTATATCAACGGTGAAAAGGTTATGACCCTGAACGGAAAGCAAAACGGTGCCTGGGGCCAGAGCGATACGAAGCTGATCCTTCCGTATCATCAGGCGGATGAGTATCACGTTGAAATCCGCATGGCGGAAGGCAGCGAGAATAAGCCCTTCACCGTCACAGCCATCGCTTTCACCCCGTAATATACAAATATTGTCTTTTTGTGAATGCAATGGATTTACAACGTATTTCGTTGTATATTATGTACATGCGTGAAAATCGCGCGCCGCATTGATTACGAAGCGGCTTTGTGCCGCGGAAAGGAAACACAAACATGAAAAAACTGATTGCAGTCATCGCTGCCCTTTGTCTTCTGATGAGCACCGCCGCGCTTGCCGGCTGTCCCGGAGAATTCTTTGAGGTCAACGGCATGGTACTGACCGTGCGCGTGCCGGAAGGCGAACTGGAAACCGTGTTTGACGGAACAGCGGTACCTGAAGCGCTTGCTGAAGGTGAAGCGGCCAACGGCATTCTGTCCACCTCCTACATTCTGCCCGAATCCGCGCTCGGTCAGCAGCAGCTGTTCACCGTGTATCTGTTCCCGACGGATTCCGCACAGCCCGTGTCCTTTTCCCAGACATTCAAATCCGATGAGGAAGGTCTGCTGACACCCGTTGCCTTCGAAGTGCTGGACAATGATGTCATGATCACCTGGTCCGAATTCGAAGCCGGCGGTGAAAAGAAGCTCAGCGTGCACCTTGTCGGCAGTTCCGCTGCCGGCTATGTCTGGCAGTGGGTCCCGGACAACAGCGGAATGTTTGACCTGGTTGAAACATACACCGAATGGCTGACAGAAGATGAGGACGTCACCGGCGCGCCTGATGAAACAATCTTCATTCTGTCCGTGAAGGCGGACTCCCCCATTACCGAAGGTTCCCTTCTGTTCAATTACGCCTTCGGAAACGGTGAACCCGAGCGCAGCGTAATGATCGGTGTGATGACTGACGGCCAGGGTGAAGTTGTCAGTGTGGATCCCCTGTTCATGGCGCGCGGCGAATAATATCTCCGCACACGGAAAGGGAGAGGCATCGTTTGATCCTCTCCCTTTTTTATTTTCCCGCGGTTATCAGTCAATCCTGATATCCCCGCTTACGCTGTTGGCGGTGATTGTCAGCTCAGCGTCCGGACCGGCCTCGCCGAAGCGGCAGTAACGGTCCCCGCTGCGGGTGTTCAGAATTGTGTGAATGCTTCCGATATCCTGCGGCAGACCGAAATGCAGATCTCCGCTGACGGAGTTGGCCTGTATCTTTTTGATCATCCGGTTTTCGACCGCTGCATCCGCGTCACCGCTCACGGTATTGGTCTCCAGTGTCTCCGCGTCCCCGCGGAATTCCACATCGCCGCTCACCGTTCTCAGATGTACCGACCCGTAAACGCCCGCCGCGCTGATGTCCCCGCTGATGCTGTTGCTCTGCAGGCTCCCCGCGTTCAGCTTTACACAGATGTCGCCGCTCGTGGTATTGATATCGGCGCCGGCTACGGAATGGTCCGCAGGAAGCTCAGCGTATATCTCACCGCTGATGCTGTGAATGCCCAATTTACGCCAGCGCGCGCCCGTTACACGGATTTCGCCGCTTTTGTTTGCGATTTCCAGTTCACCCTCAAAGGATTCAGGCACTGTCACACGCACCGGCGGCTGATTGATCTCCGTGCCGATCATATCCGCCGCTTTCGTCAGCGCGCCGCGCACTTTGTCCAGAATGCCCGAGAGATAGCTTTTCAGGGTGTCGTCATTCTTCGGATGCGTAAAGAATGATTCAAATTGCTCAGCCTCATGCTGTACGGTGGCACATTTGATTTTCAGTTGCCTTCCTTCAGGTGTGATCAGGATCTTCTCCGGTTCATCGCACTCCACGGTAATCCGGTCAACGGGCGCGCTTTCAACGGTAATCTCGTTGGAGGTCAGCTCCAGACGCAGCTTTTCGATACCGGCCGCGTCAAAGTAAAACGTGCGCGGATACGGCGGTTCATCCGTCTTTTCATCTTCCGCCTGCGCGGTATCCTCCGCGGTTTCCTTTTTCGGATATTCGTCAATCACGTCTTTCATACCCTTCAGGCTGTCAACCACCGCGCCGATCGCTTCATCCTCGCTCATACCGCGGGATACAAGATCCTCATAGTGTTCCTGGCAGTTGTTCATCAGTTCCTCATGAAGCGCGTTTGTTTCTTCATTTTCCACTGTATCCTGAAACAGCAGATCCACAATACGCTTAATTGTCTGGTTCATGTTCATTCTCCTCCGTAATCAGCCGGTTCAGAACCGTTCTGGTTTCGCACCAGGCCGCTGTATCCTCGTTCAGTTTCTCTCTGCCTGTTTCCGTCAGGCTGTAATACCTTCTGCGCGCGCCGGTTGTTTCGTCTCCCCAGTAGGACCGGATCATCCCGGAGCTTTCAAGGCGCCGGAAAGCCGTATACAGTGTGGCTTCTTTCAGTTCAAGCACACCGCCGCTGATGATGTTGACGCGTTTGCTGATCTGATAGCCGTAACTGTCGCCCTCGGCGAGCCGCCTGAGGATGATGGTTTCCGTGTATCCTCGCAGAAGATCCGCTGATATTGTCATTGGATCGCCTCCTCGATCTGCATAATACATCAATTTACCTCACCTGTCAAGGTATCTCATCAAACATTAATCTTTGTCTGCAGATGCATGGATTGAACAGAAAAAGCCCCGGCAGGATTCTCTCCTTTCCTGCCGGGACCTGAGGCATTGATTTATCTGGTATAGTTTTTCATAAAGTTCCACGCGGCTTCGCAGGTATGTTCACGGCACTCATGGCCTTGCGGACTGACGGAACCGAGCACAGTCATTTCTTTTCCGTTTATGTCATCAAAGCGGTTCAGAGTCAGCGTGGCCTCACGGGAATAGTCATACACTTTTTCCACGCGGTCGCCCGGGATACCCCAGATCTTATCGTTCCATTCCGCGCGCTCTTCAAACTTCACATGATACGGTGTCTTCAGGCGGTTGACTTCAAACACATAGGCAATCCGCTCCGTGCATTTATCCGCCTGGAAAGGCAGCTCGGGCAGGGGCGTTTCCTCGCCGCCCGCGTAGAACAGCGGCACAGGCACATCCCGGTTTACACGCGGCGCGGGCCGGCCGAACATATTCAGCCCCACGTCAAAGGTCGCGTCCATGGGTGCAAGCGCGGCAAACGTTTCAGGATACTCCTGGAACTGATCCCATGTTTTGCAGCCGCCCATGGAGAAGCCGGTCGCGTAGATTCTGTGTTCATCCACGGGATACTTCTGCTTCAGATGCGCAATCAGCTCCTGAACCTCGGTTGCCGTTACATCCATATGGTTCTCCACCGCGATCAGCAGGAAGCGGTTTCTGTGCGCGATCCGCCACCAACCGGACACATGGCAGATATGCAGCGCCGAATCTCCGCCGCCGTGGAAAGCAATCACCACAGGCTGTACGCCCTCTTCCTGCAGCAGGCCGTACGGATAATAGGCAAAGTAACCGAGCGGATGCGTTTCAGTGCCCTTGTACCTGCCGTTATTGTCCGGTGAGGTCTTTACACTGATAACATCATATTCCTCAACCGCACCGTTCACGGAGAAATCCGGTTCCTCCTCGATCTTTCCGCACCAGCGCTTGAAGCGCACCGTAAAGCCGCGCCAGTCTTTTTCATACTCGGCTTTATCCTTCTCCAGCAGGTATCTGCACTTGCTCCTGAACGTGAGGTTGATCTCATCACTGTTGTCTACGGAAATCACGGCGATATCATCCCGCTCCGGCACAGCGGCTTTACTCAGGTTTTCAAGGCATACGGCCGACGGCGTAATCTCACCCGGACCCCACAGGTATTCACCCTGCAGCGTCTTCAGGCAGTTCTCCGCGATCCAGTCGGCAGCGGCTCCGCGTCCGTACAGGCAGACACGGAAAATCGCGCCGCGGATATAATAAGTATCCGGCCCTTTTCCGAAGAAATCCTTCTGAATCAGTACACCGTTTTCATAGAACGGCCCGATCTTCGTTTCCCTGATCAGTTCCGCGTATATTTCCGCCGGCGCGTCCGCCCAGCCGCCCGCCGTATTCGGTGAAATAAACACAACACTCGTATCAAAGGACGCGGCAAGCGCCGCGAGGCCGGTTTCCCGTGCATGCGCCACGGCTGCCTCCTCCGTCATGGGTGTTTCCTCAAGCACAACCAGATAAGGCGCTTTGAAGCCGAAATTGATAACCTGCCCGGGCAGATCATTTTCCGGAGTATACACCTTTGCCGAAAACAGTTCATACCGGTGCGTCCACATGGTTCCGCCGCTGACCTTCACGGCATCGGGCATCGTTTTCATGCTCATATTCGTTTCCTCCGCAGTGTGATTAATACTGTGCGTTCATTTTATCATGCCCTTGTTCCGTCCGCAATGCCCCGAAAAGTTGTTCGCACAAATTATAATATAAAAAAGCAAAAAATAAGCAAACTTCATCGGACCGGATTTACATGGCAATAACCTGCCCGATATGATATAATCTTTTCAACAAAAAACGGAGGTACAAAATATGCTTGCATACGCGCGTCACGCGTCCCTGCTGCCCGGTCTTTTCCGGCAGCGCGCCGAGGTGGATAAGGAATACCTTCTGTCACTTGATACAACGTGTCTTCTGCAGAATTTCTATTTTGAAGCCGGCATTCAGCTGCCGGGGCAGCAATCCGTATCAGATCCCGCCGCGGTGAAGCTCCATTGGGGCTGGGAAGCGCCCAGCTGCCAGCTGCGCGGGCATTTTCTCGGTCACTGGATGAGCGCGGCAGCATCGTTCCTGCGTGACGAGGAAGACCGCGTTCTCCGCGCGAAGCTTGAAAACATCGTGAACGAGCTGGCACGCTGCCAGCAGCTCAACGGCGGTGAATGGGTCGGTTCCATTCCGGAGAAATACTTTGATATTCTGCTTCGCGGATCCTATATCTGGAGCCCGCAATATACCATGCATAAGACCCTGATGGGTCTGAAGGACACCTATGCCTTTACCGGCAATGAAACCGCGCTCCGTGTGGTATCCGCGCTGGCGGACTGGTATGTCCGCTGGACGGAAAAAGCCGGGAAAATCGCCCCTGCCGCGATCTTCGGCGGAGAGCAGGCCGGCATGCTTGAAGTCTGGGCCGATCTTTATCTGCTGACAGGTGACAAAAAATTCCTGTCGCTCGCGGATACCTACAGCGGGCAGGAGCTTTTCGCCCGGCTTGAGCGCGGTGAGGACGCCCTGACGGATGAGCACGCCAACGCGAGTATCCCGATCAGCCACGGCGCGGCACGCATGTATGAAGCAACCGGCGATGAGAAATGGCTCCGTCTTCTGGAGGCCTTCTGGAAATGCGCTGTCACCGATCGCGGCATGTTTGCCACTACAGGCAGCAACGCCGGTGAGTTCTGGATTCCGCCGCGTCAGCACGCTACACACACAACAGACCGCGATCAGGAATTCTGCACGGTGTACAACATGGTCCGTACAGCGAACGAGCTGCTTCGCTTCACCGGGAAGAAAGAATATGCGGATTATATCGAACGGGCTGTTTATAACGGTTTTCTCGCGCAGCAGAACCCATACACCGGCATGCCCACCTATTTCCTGCCCCAGCACGCGGGCAGCAGAAAAACCTGGGGTTCAAAAACACATGACTTCTGGTGCTGTCACGGCACAATGATCCAGTCGCCGACACTGTACACCCGTCTGATCGCTTATGAGGACGGCAACCGTATCTACATAGAGCAGTATATTCCTTCCCGCTGCGAAATGACCGGCCTCAGCTTTGAAATGCGCATGGATATGAAAAACACCGACACGCAGGTCCTGTTTGACGAGCGTGCCGGCGGTGAAAAGTCACGCTGGTGCTTTTCCATCCGTCTGCAGGGTGACGGAACTGAAAAAACGCTTATGCTGCGCGTACCCGGCTGGATCGAAGGCAGTCCTGCCGTCACGCTGAACGGCGAACCTGTCGTTCCGGTCATTGAAAACGGTTATCTCGTTCTGGCCGGCAAATGGGCGGATGAACTGCTGAAGCTGCGTTTCAACGCCGCTGTCCGTTCAGAGCCGCTGTCCGGTTCAGAGGATATGGTTTCCCTGCTGGAAGGCCCTATTGTACTTGCCGCGCTTACAGAGGAAGACCGCTGCATTCCGGGGGACGCGGTTCATCCCGAAGAGCAGCTGATCAGTGAAACAGAGCGCACATACAGTACCTTCGTCTGGCAGCAGAGTCATTACAGAACCCGTTTCGCGCGCCCGAACTACCGTCTGATTCCGCTGTACGAAGTGGTCGATGAACCTTACACATTGTATCTCACCGCGGACGGGCAGAAAGGGAGCGAAGGCTGATCATGGTCAGAGCAATCTGCAGGGATCAGCTTCTGCTGAGCCGGAAAGCCGAAAAAGCGGACAGAAATGATCTCCCGCATGCCCGGGATCTGCTGGATACGCTGAACGCCAACGCGGCGCGCTGTGTCGGCATGGCCTGCAACATGATCGGCGTGCCGAAAGCGATCATCGCCGTTGCAGTAGGACCCGCGCGTCTGCTTCTTTTCAACCCGGTTATCATTGCCGGGAAATCGCCTTTCGAAGCGGAAGAAGGCTGTCTGTCACTGAACGGGGTGCGAAAATGCACGCGTTACAATGAGATCACAGTGGAATATCAGGACAGTGATTTTGTTTCGCGCCGTGAAAAGTTTACCGGCTGGCCGGCGCAGATCATCCAGCACGAGTGTGATCATCTGAACGGTATACTGATTTAAAAATATCCCCTGCGGAATCGCAGGGGAAATTAATTAAAGAAGGAACGGTTCCAGCGGCTGGCCGTTCAGCCCGAACAGCGGAGCCGCGGCATACTCAACCCACGCGTACCGCGCGTGCACCGGATATTCCACCCCGTCAGCATGCAGTGAAAGCAGATTCCCGTTGATTTCCGCGTCCGCTTTCACAAAAGCGCCGTCTTCACCGGCAATTTCCAGCAGCAGCTCTTCCCTTTCCGCCCTGACCGGCGCGTTCAGGATCACCGTCAGCCGGTTCCCGTCCGTATACTTTCCTTTCGCGCGCGGACAAAGCTCCGCTTTCTCACCGTACACAACATCCAGCGCGAGCTCAGCGAGCCTCTCGCCGGGTGTTTTTTTATCCACCGGATGAATATTGCCTCTTTCACCGCAATCCAGCATGCAGATCATTCCGCTGTTCCGGATAAAGTCACGCGCTTTCGCCTGCGCCAGCCGGATTTCCTGCCAGTGCGTCGGCCAGAGCGGTTTGAATTCAATCCACATGGGTAACTGAACAAACAGGAACGGCAGCCGGTCATCCATAAACTGCGCGCGCCAGAACGCGGCAAGCTGTTCCAGCAGTAAATCATAGTGCTCCGTGCACCCGGCGTCCTGCTCACCCTGATAGAACAGCAACCCGGTCAGCGTGACCGGGACCACGGTCGCGGTCATCGTTTCATGCAGACCCGCCGGTCTGAAAGGTGAACCGGGGCCGACCGGCGGATGCCAGGGATACAGTCCGCAGGCTTCATCCACTTCCTCGGTCTTCGCGTCCGGGTGCGCCGCGCGGTATGTTTCCGTGCGTTCAGTCCACACACGGATCTCATCCTGCCACGTTTTTTCCTCCGCAAGAAACTGCTCAATTGGCTTATTGCCGCCGTTCCGCGCGTATTCATCCAGATAACGGGCGCCCTCCGCGGTCTGGCGCAACGTTTCCTCAGGCATCCAGCATGTCACTGAGGTTCCGCCCCAGTTGCAGTTGATAATGCCGACCGGTACATCCGGGTGCAGCCGGCGCAGTTTTGCCGCGAAGAAATACGCCACAGCGCTCAGGTTTTTGCAGTTGCCGGGCGTGGCTGCCTCCCAGCGGGCATTGTCCGCGGCCGCGCGCTGCTCATCGGAAACAAACGCGTACTTGTTCACATAGTAGTACCGCAGCATCGGGTCATCGTGTTCGCGGATCACTTCCGCCCCGCCTTCCGCGTTCTGCAGTTCCAGCTCCATGTTGCTCTGCCCGCCGGCCAGATAAACATCGCCGATGGCAATATCGGAAGCGGTGAAGCATTCATCCCCGCGCGATATATTCAATGTACAACCGGTCATGGCTTCCTGCGGTTTCAGCAGCGCGGTGAAACGTCCGTCCGCGGCGATGCATTCATTTTCCGCCAGCAGGTTCCCCCGCCGGTCCGTCAGCGTCACCGTTACGGCACTGCCGCTGTCCGCTTCACCGAATACACGGATTTCCTTCCGCCGGCACAGTACCGCGCCGTTTGTGAACAGAGAGGCTGCTTTCAGCATCGTTCATACCTCATTCCAGAATATGTCTTTTCCGGATCCGTTTCATCAGAAGTCCACATCAGCCTGATCGTCGCCCCACTGAAGATCGGAATGCTCCTTGATATAGGTGACCACGTCATGCACAGTTGTGAACGCGAGGCCGACGTTTGTATCAGCCGCCCCGTAGTAAATCGCGATGCGTCCGGTTTCACCGTCCTGCAGCGTGGCACACGGGAAAACAACATTCGGCACAAAGCCGGTGGTTTCATAAGGCGCCTCGGGCGTAAGCAGATGGTTTTCACAGCGGTACAGCACTTTGCTCGGCTCGTTGATGTCCAGAATCGCGCCGCCCATGGAATATACAAATCCGTTGCACGTTGTCGCCACACCGTGATAGAACAGCAGCCAGCCCTCGGTTGTTTCAATGGGAGCGGCGCCTGCACCGATCTTTACGGATTCCCACCATTTGTTGCCGCGGCCCATCACATGCCGGTGGCATCCCCAGTAGGTCATATCGGGCGATTCGGACAGGAAAATATCACCGAAAGGCGTATGACCGCTGTCGGACGGACGGGACAGCAGCTTGTACTTTCCGTTGATCCTGCGCGGGAACAGCACCGCGTTCCGGTTGAACGGAATAAAGGGGTTTTCAATCCGGGTAAAGGTTTCAAAGTCCTTGGTCTTCGCCATGCCGATGGCCGCGCCGTAGAAATCGGTACACCAGATAATATAGTAGGTATCCTCCACCTTCACCAGCCGCGGGTCATACGCGTAATGCGGCATCTTCGGTCTGCCGTTTTCATCCTGAAAAGGAACCTTGCGGCGTTCAACATCCCAATGAATACCGTCTTTGGAATGCCCCAGATATACATGTGGAATTCCGTTGACCTGTTCGCCGCGCAGCACGGCAATGTATCCGTCTTTCCACGGCACTACGGCACTGTTGAAGATCCTCGCGATCTCAGGTGTGGGATTGCGTCCCATCACGGGGTTTTCAGAATAACGCCATACAGGGGATTCCGTAACCGGGTGCTCCGGCCGGTCCTGCCACGGAATATTCGGTAACGCGTCCACATTGACAAGGCGAATCTTTTCCATGATTGTTCAACCTTTCTTTGATGAAATCATTTATCCTTCCGCTGCCGTCATACCCGTTTCCGGGCAACGAAAAAGCCTCCGAATCAATACTTGCATCATTATAACGGGCTGTATTTTGCTTTGTCAACCTCGTCAACCCGTCGCTTCGGAACGATCCGGACATATTGCTCACACATGGTTTTCCTTTCCTGCGCGCCCGGCACGGAATGGCTTTGCGTCATATTCCCCGCTGTCAGGCAGACGGTTCATTCCGTACCGGATCGAAATTCCCGCTAAAGCTGAGAAAAATACATATTTTAACCCCATTATGAATTGACATTCCGCGGGTTTTTGACTATTCTGTTTGAGTATTTTTCTATCCAACGCGGTACGTTTATGGAGGAATGAGCATGGAGAACAACAAGCGTCCCGAAAGTATGCAGCGCATCAATACGCCGGAACTGGCAAATGCCTTTATCGATGAGCAGGTCGCGGCTATCCGCGCCCAGGTCGGCAGTAAAAAAGTTCTGCTGGCTCTGTCCGGCGGCGTTGATTCCTCAGTCTGCGCGGCCCTTCTGATCAAGGCCATCGGCAAGCAACTGGTTTGTGTTCATGTCAATCACGGTCTGCTCCGCAAGGGCGAGCCCGAACAGGTCGTTGAGGTTTTCCGTCATCAGATGGACGCCAATCTGATCTATGTTGACGCGGTTGACCGTTTCCTGGATAAGCTGGTCGATGTGACCGATCCCGAACAGAAGCGCAAGATCATCGGTAAGGAATTCATTGAGGTCTTTGCCGAAGAAGCCAGCAAGCAGGACGGTATTGAGTTTCTTGCTCAGGGAACCATCTATCCCGATATTCTCGAATCCCAGGGTGTTAAAGCCCATCACAATGTCGGCGGTCTGCCGCCGGAACTGAACTTCGAGCTTGTTGAGCCCGTTAAGTTCCTGTATAAGGATGAGGTTCGTGTTGTCGGCAAGGCGCTGGGTCTTCCGGATGGCATGGTTTACCGTCAGCCCTTCCCCGGCCCCGGTCTGGGTGTCCGTTGCGTCGGTGCCATCACCCGCGACCGTCTGGAAGCGGTACGCGAATCCGATGCCATTCTGCGTGAGGAATTCGCCGCCGCGGGTCTGGAAGGCAAAGTATGGCAGTATTTCACCATCGTGCCGGACTTCCGCTCCACCGGTATCCGTGACGGCAAGCGTTGCTGGGACTGGTCCGTAGTCATCCGCGCGGTCAACAGCATCGATGCCACTTCCGCCAGCATTGAAGAAGTACCCTATGCCGTGCTGAACAAAATCGTGAACCGGATTCTGGCAGAGGTCAGCGGCGTCAATCGCGTCCTGTATGACCTGAGTCCCAAGCCCGTTGCCACAATTGAGTGGGAATAAACAACACATCCCCGGAAACCCAGCAATCATGCGGGTTTCCGGGGATTTTTGCGTTCCGGTGAGTGCAGATTGAGTACAATTTTGTTTTGCGGGCATTCCCGGAGAATCAACATCGCCGATCATTTGATCTTCTTTGGCTTGATTGCGTTGTTGAGAACATAGCCGGTCTCTCCGTTCACTCGCACCAGCACCCATTTTTCTCCGCGGAGGAGAACTTCGACGGTTGTGCCGGACTTCAGCGAGCGAATCTTCTTTGAATTGCTGTTCGGGCCCTCCCGGAGGGCGATCTGCTTCGTTGTTCTGGCCTCCCAGACAGGCGGGGCGATGGGTTCAAGCAGAGGATCGGCATCCTCGTCCGGGAAGGATCGCACCTCCCCGCTGTCCAGACGGATCACGAAGCGGTTGGTCTCCTCAACGCCGATCACGGTGCCTTCTGTGCCGGCTGGATAGATTTCATTGCCGTACTGATAGGGCTTGTAATCCCTCAGAAGGCGAACCCTGACGCAGGCGTTGGGAACAGCTTCCGCCTCATCGTCCGTAGCCAGGTAGACAGACTTCACAAAGCCGTGCTCGCTCCAGGTTCCTTTCTCGGCATAGATGGCAATCTCCGTCCAGCCATTGGCACTGCCGAGCACCTGAACACGCAGACCGGAGCAGAACTTCACCTGGGACCAGCTGTTCTTATCTGCACTGTAGCGGACGTTCAGGCGATTCAGCGGGTGATCTGTCTTGATCACAGCAGTCGGAACCCCATGATCGCCATTTGGATCAAGATACCGCTTTTCAATGAATCCGCCGTAGCGATTCTTGACCGCCACCTGCGCCCAATCTCCCAGATCCCGCAGGATGGCTACCTCGTCCCCATTCCTGACCGACGTGTTTGTCCGTTCCTCACTCACACCAGTGGCGGATGCGCTGAGCTGCAGCCTGTCCTGCTCCAGGTAAACCGTTGCCGTCTCCAGGCCTTCCATGCCAAAGGTGCCGTCATAAGCCTGTACAAAGGTCAGGTCCTGCACCTTGCGTAGCGTGCCCTTGGGCATAAAACCAGATCCTGCGCGCTTGACGTAGTAGTCGTTTCCAAAGGATCCGCATACCAGCACCAGCGTGCCGGCACGGTGTTCAGCGAGGACATGCTTATGTCCCGTACCGGAGTAGAGCTTTGCGCCGTCTGCGGTCACCTCGGCCAGAAAGCAATTGCATGGAACATTCTCAGCACCGGTGCCTCCGGGACCGTATACGCCTTCCGGAAGACGGCTTTCTGCCCGCTGCTGGTTGATCCACACCACAGTATCCTTTGTCAGCCCGCATTCATACCGGCCATTGGTGTCATCCAGCCCAATCCCCTGGTAGAAACCGTTATAGAGCGTGCCGACCTGACGCTGGCTTGTGGCCGAGGCGTAAACCGGCGTGCCCTCTCCGCTGGTGGCGACAATGACCCAATTGTCTCCGGCAGAAGCGGAACCAGCTGCGAGCAGCAGTAACAGCAGCATGAAGCCGACCCAAAATCTTCTCATCTGTCCAGCCTCCTTTGCCTCGGACTACATAATTATAACGATCCGCCGGTTCATTTTCTTCCAAACAGGATGGGATAACAACTTGAATTCTTCTCGCGCGTTTTTCTCTGTTGATCACAGTTTCTTTTGCGAGGATTGGAGTTCCAGCTCGATCAGCTCCATGGTTTCTCCCAGTTCCTTCTGCTCTGCACGGCTGTCTTCGTCCCACATCTCCTCAGGCGCATTTGCAGCCTGGTTAAAAATGTAGTAGAAGCGCTCCCAATTCAGCAGATCGTGCAGCGCGGTATATCCGATCAGATCCAGGCTGAAGCTGTCCCAACGGGCAGTTTTTTCTTTTCCCTTGTCAGCGGTCTTTACCGCAAGATAGCTTCCAAGCAAGGGGTTGGGAACCAGACGCGCGGATTCCATTTCGATATAGTGACCGGCATCGCGCTTTCCTTCAATTGTCAGGATCCCCGCCTTGTGCCACGCAATCAAGAGGCCCATCAGATCGCCGACGGTCTCAAAACGAATCGGAGAGCTGTTAAAACCGGAAATTGCACTGACATTTACATTCAAAGCAGCCGCAATCCGCTCAATCTGCTCGATTTGCGGCTGCATAATATTGATCTCATATTTTCGGATTGATACGGGATGGAGTCCTGTGAGCTCGGCCAATTTTGCCTGTGTCAGGCCTCGGTTTTTGCGAAAATAGCGGATACGCTCTCCGGTTGTCATCATGCCGATCCCTCCGTTCAGTCATTCTATGCTGTTATAGCACAAAAATAGCGAGAAAGCTACAGCAAATTTGCAAACTGGAATGTAGCGCAAAAGCACTTGTCATTGCTGACACGCTATGCTACAACGCAAATACGATGAGTGCGAGCTCGCAACATCAAATTCAGCCAAGGAGGCGAAACGAATGAAAGACAAGAGCTACGTCACGGCTGCGGACCTCGCAAAGCTGCTGGACATCTCGGTGGGCCATGCCTACAAAGTGATCCACCGGCTCAACGAGGAACTGGCGGCCAAGGACTACCTGACCTTCTCGGGAAAGGTGCCCAGGAAGTACCTGGAGGAGCGGTGCTACGGACTGAACACGGAGGTGAAGGCAGGTTGAAGGCAGAGAAGGATCCGAAGACCGGGAAATGGCTGATCCAGTACCGCTACAAGGACTGGACCGGAAAGCTCCGGAAATCCACCAAGCGCGGCTTTGCCACCAAGCGGGAGGCGGGCTACACAGACCTGGAACGCGGAGAACGGGGCAGCACGGAGGAGCATCTGACCGTGACCCAATTCAAGGTAGCGCAGGAGGAGACGAGGCTGGAAGTGTTCCGGCAGGCTGCAGATCAAGCCTTGGCCGATGCCGAGCGAATCTCGAAAGAAAAGGAGAAGGCAGAACAGGAGCTGCAGGAATCTGAACAGAAAGCGCAGCAGGCCGCAGCAAGGGTTCAGGAGCTCGCCCCGAAGCTGAAGAACATCGAGAAACTGGCAGCGGATTTCTCCACGGATCCCGAAAAGATTCTGCCGGAAGCCGGCACGCTGGAGTCAGCCAAATCCTATCGAGAAAAGAAGGCAAAGCCGCTGCTGCAGAAGATTGTGAAGGTGCTCCGCGGTATCTACCGCGCCTATCTGGAGCTGACCGACAGGCACAACAGGCTGAAAAACCGGTATGAGCAGCTGGCACAGCAGCACCGGAGCCTGCAGCGGGAGAACGACGCTCTGCGGGCAGACAAGGCGGAATTGTCGGAGAAGGCCGCGGACTACGACACACTGTGCCGGGGCCTCGGCAGTGAACGTGTGGCGGCACAGGTCCGGCAGATCCGGGAGCGGGAAGCGATACCGCGGATCCGCCCGGTCCGGGAGCAGGATATCGCCATATGACAGGCAAATCAGAATGCCGCAGGATGGACGTAACGCTTTAGAGGGCGAGGAACGCAGGTAGATCAAGGGATTCCGAGAGACGAACTGGGCAGGGTGGCACAAAAGGCCAGCCTGCCCTTTTTGATTTGGCAGGATTATGATAACGTATGTCGTATGTATTTATGGAAGGCATTTGTCGAGGGAAAAAGAGAAACACGGGAACAGCAGACGCATGTTCTACGTTTGATGGATGAAAGCATTGTTTCTGCAGGAGCGCTGTATGGAAGGGAGTTGAACGGATATGGAACGCCTGATGCTGGTTTGGGTGATGATCCTGTGCCTGGTGCCGCTGGGCGCGTGGGCGGAGGGTACGGCTGCGGTAGTTGAACCACTGTTCCCTGCATGCGGTGAAAACGGTAAATGGGGCTATATCAACCAAAGTGGCG
>JAKSQH010000033.1 GCA_024404245.1 Clostridia bacterium | reverse complement strand
CGCCGCAGACGGAGCAGTGGCTGCCCTCTGTCTTACCGGGCTCTTCGCACTTGGGTTCAACAGCCTCATCCGTTACGGGTTCATGCCCGCTGCACTCAACGGTGACATTCACCGTGCAGGTTACGCCGTTGTCCGCGGTCACCGTGATTGTTGTCTGACCGACGAAGACACCGGTAATGAGTCCGCTCTCAGCGTCCACGGTCGCCACTTCGGGATCGGCCGATTCAAACGTCAGCGTTGCCATCGCGTATTCAGGCGTGAAATAGAGATTCGGCACCGCGTAGTCATTCATCTTCACCGTTATGTCTTCCGAGGTGATCTCTTCCGGCGCGACAGGCGTTACGGTTACGGTGCAGCTCGCGGTGATCTGCTTATTGTCAGCCGCGGCACAAGTAATGACCGCTTCACCGGGATACACGCCAGTCACATTTCCGTTCACCACAGTCGCGACGGTTTCATCGCTGCTGGACCAGATCAGCGCCTTATTGCTCGCGTTCGACGGAGCAACCTCCGCCGTCAGCGCCGCTGTTTCCTTATGGCTGACCGTCAGCGTCTCATCCAGCGTAACGCCGGTCACTTTGACCCGCTTTACGGGCGTCATCGTTTTGAGCGAGGTGCAGTTTTTGAAAACGCCTTTCTTCATCACGGTGATGTCATCCGACAGGGTGACGCTCGCGATGTTGCTGCAGCCCTCAAAGGCGTTCTCGCCGATATCCAGCACACCGGCCGGGATATCCGCCTGCGTCAGCCCCGTGCAGCCGTAAAAGGCGCTGTTACCGATCACGGTAACGGATGACGGCAGGCTGACCGACGTGATCGCCGTGCAGCCCGAGAACGCGCCGTCGGCAATCTCCGTAACCGGATACCCGTCCACGCTTTCCGGAATCGTCAGCGCGCCGGAAAATCCGGAATTGATTCCGGTAATAACCGCGCGGCCGTCCGTCACGGTGTAGGTAAAGGGCGTATCCTCCGCCGCCGCGCCCGCGACCAGGCAGACCAGCAATGCCGCGATCAGCAGGACCGCCGCGCAAAGCCGCCCGGTTTTCAGTGTTCCGGTGTGATTGATCTTCATACTCGTCACCTCATAAAATGTATTTCGTCTGTATCAGGCTGTTTTCATATTCATCCGGGATGTCCTTTCCGCCGGTTCGCGGAAAGGGGCACCTCCGATTGTGTAAACAACTGCGGTTCTTGTGTTACTATACCATATCCCCGCGGAATTATCAATACGCGTTCCCCGGTCCGCATGGCGGAAATTCGGCAGGGTTTTCCAAAGAACATCCGTGTTCCGCCGTTATTTCCGGTCCACAATAACCTTCGGGCAGCCTTCAAACGCGTCATCCGCGACAGCCGCGCCCGCGGGGATCCTGACATACCGCAGATCCGGGCAGTTCGCGAACGCGCCCGATCCGACGGCCGTGCAGGCATCCGGAATGATCACCGCTTCAGCCGTGATCCCGCTGAACGCGTCCGGAGCGATCGTTGTCACGGAGGACGGCAGCCTGAGCACATCCATATCCGTCAGCGCGGGAATGATCCTGTCCGCGTCGTCAAGCCGGGTCTCCGCGGTCTCATCGGTATAGTACATTCCGCAATCCGGGCAATACCGGCACGCGACGCTTCCTTCCGTATCATCGGTCGGGCTGATGAATCCTATCTCCGTCAGGTTTTCATGCGCGCAGGGCACAACACGATCAAACTCCACCACATTGCTGACGGAAACGGTCTCCGCCCCGTCCTCGCCGTAATACGCGATGACGTACGCCTGGAAGTGTCCGGGCTCCTGATTTCCGAACCGGAACCCGTTATCGTTGAGATCCAGCTCCTCACTCCACCAGTTGCCGGTATCGTGAATAAACTGCAGCTCGGCCCGGCTTGCTCCCGGCGCGCTGTAAGTGAAGATGAAGTCTCCGCCGTTCACCGGCTTTTCGTTACTGTCCACACTCAGGGTCACGCGCTGCTCCTCTTCCGGCTCCTTCAGCATGAAGAGGCAATCCGGCGACCGGGAAGTGATAAAGTAATCGGACCGCGCTTCCACATTCGCGTAATACCGGCCATTGAGCTCAAAGTTTTCTCCGTAGCCGCCGTTTTCATTATACGGGATCGTGATCGTGATCATGCCGTTTTCGTCCGGCTGCGGGATATCCCGGCCCTCAAGCCACAGGAAGAAGCCCGTTTCGGGTCTGCCGACCGACAGCATATACTGTTCGGCGTTTTCAACCGTGTTGAACGTAAGCACGATATCCTCGCCCCGGGTGATAATCGGATCAACCTTGAGGACCGGTGCCTCCAGATGTTCCGCGTCCTCCACGGTCACCGTGCAGGTCTGACCCGCGTATTCCTCCGCTTCAGTCCATTCATCACGATTGCCGTATCCCAGTGTAAAGGTATATGTTCCGGGTATCACGAGCTCAAGATCCACACTCGCGAAGCAGGGATCGTTTCCGGTCCAGAAGATATCCCCGGTCCACCGGTCATTTTCATCTTCCGTGTTGGTCGTCAGGAACTGAAGCCCTGCCACACTGTCCGCGCTTTCGCGGGTAATCCACAGGAAGAACTTGCTGTTAATGGTCGTGCTTTCATCGGAGATCTCAAAGGTAAAGCCCTTTCCGGCTTCCTCCGGCAGCACCGCAAGATCGCGGAAAGCTTCGTTGGAATCATAGCCGGTCTTCTTGATTTCGACCTGAATGACATACCGGATGTCATCCGCGAGTTCGCAGCCGCCTGTGGGCAGCCTGACGGAGATATCCCCCTGGCCGTCCTTTGCCTTTACCCACTGTTCCTCGGCGAACTGCCAATCATCGCCCCATTCGCGTCTGATGACCCGCTGGATCCGGATTTCGTATTCACAGGGGCCCGTATAGGTCTCTTCATTCCGGATCACCGTGATCGTGACCGGCTCGCCCTTCGTAACGGAATCGGGCGCGTCAAACACGGGCGCCGGCATTTTTCCGGCTGAGGTCACGGTCAGTGTTACGACATTGCTGACCGCCGTGAGGCGTTCCTCATCGTATACTTCGCCTTCTTCGGTCTCAATATGCACGGTCTCGTAAGCCCGCGCGCTGATCTCATGCGTACCGCTGTCAAAGCGGTGCTCCAACTCAACCTCCTCCGCGAAGGACTCATATCGGAACTCGTATCCATTGTCAAACAACCTGTAACACCATTCCGGATTCAGGCGGCTCAATGTCAACAGAACATTCTCCTGAGCCAAAACCTTATTCCTGTCGGCAGTCAGTTCAAACCGCGTCATCTCTTCACTGACATACATGGTATACGCGTTGTCGCTGCAGCCGCTCGCGTAACCGTTTGCCATCGCGCTGACAACAACACGGTATTCTCCGCCGTCACGGAGCGGGATCATGTTATCCCCGTCTCCCACCGGCACCTGCACACGGATGACGCCGTTTTCCGCGTCCGCGGCAGTGAACTGCATGTGTACGTTTCCGCCGCCGAAATTATCCGGCCATACTTCCACATTGTACCGTTCCGCGTTCTCCACAGCCGCGAAGCTGAAGGCGAAATCGTTCTCATTTCTGATATAGGTCGGCAGACCGGATATGACCGGCTTCTTCAGAACCGCGTCATCGCTGATGAGCCCCACTTCAATCGTGATCGGCTCAAAGAGCGGGGTCTCGATCCAGTCGCTCCAGTCATGGCCCTGAACGGTCAGCTCATACGTTCCGGGTTCATCCGGCAGGTCAAAGGTCATTTCCCCGTAGTTCCTGTCCCAGCGTCCGTCGAAATCTTCCCATCTGTCATATCTGTTTTCCGGGCATCTCACGGTCAGCTTGATATTGCTGTATCCCTGCAGCGTCTGAACCTCAACCGTCATATCCTCACCGGTCAGATACTTGTCCCGCGCGTCCTTGACGCGGAAGAAGTCCGGGTTCTCCGCCGGCTCGGTGACCGAGAAGGTATAGCCGAACCTGGAGCGCGTGTCGCCGCCTCTCCAGTTGCAGCCCAGGCCGCATACGCCCACTTCAACGATATATTCTTTTCCGGGCTCCAGCGCGATGGTGGGAGCCGATACCGTAAAGGCTTCCGTGCCCGTTTTTTCCACGGAACGGAAGAATTTCTGCTCGGCCCATTCGTTCCATTCGTCGCGTATGAGCTCATGAATCATAACCTCATAGCTGAGGAGCCTGTCCGGATCCGTTTCCGCGTCCGGGATCACCGTTACGGACAGCATCTGCCCGCGTTCGATCTGATGATTCTCATCCAGCCCGATGACCTCAAAGGCGGGAGCATCCGGCACATCGCCGCTCTCAGTCACCTTCAGGGTCACGGGCGCGCTGACAGCGGTATACTCGTACATTTCCGGATCATCACCGTCGCCGGTTTCTCCGTAATAAGCCAGCGCCCAGCACCGCGCGCTGCCGCTCTCCATCCAGTTCCTGTGGATATACGGGTCATAGGACGCCTGATCCGGGTCCCATTCGTTCAGCCACAGATGCTCTGAGCCGCTCCTGCTGTCGCCGGCCCAGAGCAGCTTCACAAAGGTCGCGCCGGGCGCCTGAACGGTCAGCGCGAACTCCTCACGGCTCAGCACTTCAGCCTTGTCGACCGTCAGGGTGACCTCATGGTCCTCCTCCGTTTCGGAGGTCACGCTGATGTCCATCCACGCGCCGGAGGTCTCATAACCATACGCGCGGGCATTGATATGGATATGGCAGCGGTCGCCGGCGGCCGCTTCAAAGTCAGGCACGGTCACGGAAATGATACCGTCTTCACCCGCGTCTTCAGCCTGCCATTCGTGGTACCAGCTATACCCGTCTTCCCCGTCTTCATTATTGCGGCCGAATGACAGATCACCGTATTCCGCCCCTTCCGGGATCCGGAAAGTGATATCGATCGGCTGCCCGGCCGCCGCCAGCGGGGATGTCAGGATCTCCGCGGGCTCCAGCGAACCGTTGGGCGCGGTGACCTTAACGGTCAGGGGGTCAAACGGCAGATCGATCCAGTCGCTCCAGTCATGGCCCTGAATGGTCAGCTCATACGTTCCGATCTCTTCCGGCAGACTGAGGACCATTTCCCCGTAGTGCCCGTTCCAGCATTCGTTGAGATCCTGCCACCGGTCATATCCGGTTTCCGGGCATCTCACGGTCAGCTTGATATTGCTGTATCCCTGCAGCGTCTGGATCTCGACCGTCACGCTCTCACCGGTCACATATGTTTCCCGCGCGTCTGTGAGGCGGAAGAAATCGGGAGATCCCGCGGGATCCGTGACCGTAAAGGTATAGCCGAACCTGGAGCGCGTATTGCTGCCTCTCCAGTCGCAGCCCAGGCCGCAGACGCCGACTTCAACGATATATTCTTTTCCGGGCTCCAGCGCGATGGTGGGAGCCGATACCGTAAAGGCTTCCGTGCCCGTTTTTTCCACGGAACGGAAGAATTTCTGCTCGGCCCATTCGTTCCATTCGTCGCGTATGAGCTCATGAATCATAACCTCATAGCTGAGGAGCCTGTCCGGATCCGTTTCCGCGTCCGGGATCACCGTTACGGACAGCATCTGCCCGCGTTCGACCTGATGATTCTCATCCAGACCGACAATCTCAAATGTGGGAGCGTCCGGCACATTGCCGGTTTCGACCGCCTTTATCAGAACAGGAGAGCTGACCGCGGTATATTCATACTGTTCCGGATCGTCAAAGCCGGTGACTTCCCCGTAATAGGCGATCACCCAGCACTGCATGCTTCCGCTTTCAATCCAGTCCCTGTATATATACCGGTCATAGGACGCGCGCTCCGGATCCCACGGATCGGTCCACAGTTGCGCCCAGCCGTTCCTGCTTCCGGTCCGGATCAGCTTCATAAAGCTTGCTCCGGGTGCCTCCACGGTCAGCACGTACTCCTCACGGGACTGCACTTCCGTTTTGTCAACAGTCAGCGTGATCTCATGTTCTTCCTCCCGCCTGCCGATCACGTTGACATCCGTGCCGGTGTTGCTGCTGTCATAACCGGCGGCACGGGCACCGACATCGATACGGTAACTGTCGCCGGCAACCGTTTCAAAGCCGGGCACGGTTACGTAAATGATTCCGTCCTCCGCTTCCTCCGCCGACCAGTCGCGGTTCAGTATATCGAACATCCAGCCGCCTCCGGCATCATTGCAGGAAACCGACAGATGACCGTCCTCCGCTCCGTCCGGGATCCGGAAAGAAATATTGAGCACTTCCCCTTCCGTCATCAGGGGCGCGTTCATAATCACCGGATAATCCAGCCTGCCGTACGGCGCGATGAGTTCAACCGTTCCGGTCAGGCCGGGAATATCGGCCCAGTCGTAATACGTTACGGGGTTGCCTTCCTCATCCGCCGTTTCGATCCACTGCATGCACTGCGCCCGCAGATCAATAACACCGGTATTCTCATGCCATCTCGTTCCTGTGCCGTAATACCCGTTCCAATTGTCAAAATACCACTCTTCCCGATATCCGTCGGAACCTGACGCTATGATTCTGGCTTCGTCCGAGTACATATCGGTAAGGTTAATGCCGTAAGTGAACTCCTGCTTTGTCAGAACCGGACCGTTCGGCAGAATCAGCGAACTCGGCACCGTGTTCTCCGTTACCGTGAACGGAAGGCTCACTTCCTCCGACCACCAGCAGCCCGTTCGGTTCGTATTCACAAATACGGTATATTCCCTGCCGTTTTCCAGCATGGCTGTCGGAATGCCGTATTCAAACATATCCGGCGTCTCCATGAAACGGAAATCAGAAAAAACGGTTTCACCGGTGCTGTCGGCAATCCGCAGGCCGTACCGGAACTCGTGTTCATCCTCCGGCACGGTTTCACCCTGCGCGATACGCAGCGGCAGGCGTTCGCCCCTGTCCGCGGTGCTCTTCTCCAGCGAGATCACCGGCACAGCCGTGGATCCCTTTGCCGCGCCGGCACTAACGGTGCAGGTATTGCTGCAGGTGCCGGTGTATATATTGCCTTCTTCATCTTCGTAATACGCGACCGCGTAGAGGGTGTATGTCGCGTATTCCTCATCGATGAAAGCGCCAGTCTGATACAGATCGAACCAATACGGATCCCAGGCGTATTCGTCCGTCCTGAAGCGGCCGTTCTTCTCCCGGATCAGGACCCGGGTCGCGCCGGGAGCGGAGATCTGAATGTCAAAATCCTCATAGATATCGACATATTCGATATCATCCGTCCATTCCGTGTCCCCGCGGCGTTTGACCATGAAGGTGACAGGCTCCGTGCCGGCGTTATCCGCGGCGCACATATAATAGCTTTCATCACGGCATTCCCATCCGTCCTGCCCGTAGATCACCTCGATCACATAGCACCGGCCGGTCTCGAACCGGGACTGCTCCTCGTCATCCACATTCGGCACAACGATCTCGTAGACGCCGTTCGCGTCAAAGTTATCCGTTTCCTCCGTATGCCAGAGCACGCCGTCCTTTTCCGCCGAATCGCACCGGGTGATCAGATTCCAGTCCTCATCATACAGCGTCCAGGTATACCATGCCGCGTTATCCACGGCATGCATCATTACATTCAGCCCGTTCGCCGGGTCGAAGGTCAGCGGAACATCGATCTCCATCTTGTCCACCGGACCGCAGGACTCGATCTCAATGAACAGCGTATCGATCTCGCTGATGCTCACCCACTCTGCCGACCCCGCCGGCTGGGCGATCACAAACACATCGTACTGCCCACCGTGAGCAGGAACATGGATCTCCTTCTCTCCACAGGAAAGATCCTGCTGCCACGCGTCATCAAAGTAAAATTCGGTTGCCCAGTCATCGCCGTCCCGGTGAAAAAGGACAGCGGCATTCCGGTATTCCGCACCCGGCAGGGTCAGGACCGCGGTGGTCACCTCGCCCGTGTAGTACGCCTCACCGCTCTGCGGCGGCGTCAGCATCAGCGTCGGCTGTTCCGGCGTCTGCTCCGCGAGTGCCGGAAAAACGCATAAAAGCACCGCGATGGCGATCAATAATACAAACGCTCTGTTTTTCATTGTCAGACCTCCTGTAAAATAGAAGTATCTGACCTTATCATAGTATTGATACCAAATTCTGTCAACCATTATTGCGAAAAAGGCGCCGAAGGCAAAGACGGCAGGGAACCGTCACCTGTACCGCCTGTACCGCCTGTACCGCGGGGTCGATGACACAAACTCGCGCCGTTTCCGTGTTTGGATTTTTTCCTAGGAAAAAAACGCGTTATTGCGATTTATTCCTAGGAAAAAATCTTGACAGACAGACCGTGTCATCGTATTCTGTTTACGGAATCGCCTGATAATCAACCTGATAATCAACAGCCGGAGGCATACGGAGGGATAGAAATGGCATTGCGGCGGAAGATGCTGGCAGAGCTGCTTGAGTGGAAAAACCGGGAAGGTCATCACTGTCTGGTCCTTAAAGGGGCGCGCCAGGTCGGCAAAACCTATATTGTGGAGCAATTCGCCAAAGAAAACTATGAGCGGGTGATCCGGATCAATTTCGTGGAATCCCCTTCTTTGCGCAGGATCTTTGACGGCGATCTGTCCGCGGATGTGATTCTGAGCAACATTTCGCTGCTTATAAAGGACGCGGTACTGATTCCCGGGAAAACCCTGTTGTTTCTGGACGAGATTCAGGAATGTCCCAACGCGCGCACAGCTTTAAAATTTCTGTCCGGGGATTCCCGGTTCGATGTCATTGCCACCGGTTCACTGTTGGGGATCAACTACAAAAATGTGGTATCGTTTCCTGTAGGATACACAGACCAATTGGAAATGTTCTCGCTCGACTTTGAAGAGTTCCTCTGGGCCCGCGGTGTCCGGCCGGATTCCATATCGGAACTGAAAGGGTATTTTGATCGCGGCGAACAGGTTCCTCCCGCTGTCCATGAAAGGATGCTCCGTTTGTTCCGCGAGTATATCGTGGTAGGCGGTATGCCCGCCGTTGTTGACGATTTTGTGAAAAACGCCGATTTCCGAAGCGTCCGCAGACTGCAAAAAGCGATCCTCAGTGATTATGAGGATGATATCGCCAAATACGCCGAAGGGAACGAGAAAGCCAAGGCGCGCGCCTGCTTCCTGTCCATTCCGAGACATTTGGCTAAAGATTATAAGAAATTCCAGTACAGCCTGGTGGAAGCAAAAGGCACCTCCGCCAAATTCGCCGGCAGCCTGATGTGGCTGTATGATGCCGGCATCATCAACTTCTGCTATAACCTGACTCAGCCCGAACTTCCGCTTGAAGGTTCCGTAACAGAAGACTGCTTCAAGGTTTATATGCGGGATACCGGTCTCCTGATGGCCATGCTGGATGAAGACTATCAGGAAGAGATCATATCCGGCAACCTGGGAATCTACAAAGGCGCCATCTATGAAAACGTGATTGCCGACCTGCTGGTCAAAGGCGGCAGAAAACTGTATTACTTTGAATACCGCTCCAGGCTGGAGATCGATTTCATCATCAAATACAATAGGCAGCTGACCGCGGTGGAAGTCAAATCCGCCGACAACACAAAAGCCAAATCCATGAATTCGGCGATTGAAAACTGGCGTGTTCCCCACGGCATCAAACTGTCATCCCGCAACACAAGCCACACTGAAAAAGTGGACAGCCTGCCGATCTATATGGTCATGTTTTTGTGATATGAAACACAGTATGAAAAAACCGGAGGTCAATCCATACCTCCGGTTTTCTTATACTCCCAAAACCGTTGTCTGTTAATCCGTGCCCGGATCAGTCCACCTCATCCCGCGTGGGGATGGAAGCCCCGGCGCCGGGGCGGCTGACCGTGATCGCGGCGGCCCGGGCGGCCCTGTTCAGGGCGGACGTGATATCGGTCCCGTTCATCACCGCGTGCAGGAAAAAGCCGGTAAAGGTATCACCGGCGGCGGTGGTATCCACCACCGGCACACGCACACTCGCCTGGCGCACAAGATGATCGCCGTCACGGGCCATGGAGCCGTCCTCCCCGAGGGTCAGCACGATCCGCGTGTCCGGATATTTCTTTTCAAGCGCCTCATACATGACCACGGGTGTGCCTTCCGTGCCCAGCGCGGCGCCCTCAATCTCATTCAGAATCAGCCAGTCCGCCGTTTCCAGCGGCCAGCGCGTCAGTTCCGGGGAGATCGGGGACGGATTGACGGCAACCGTTATCCCGGCCGCCCGCGCGGCGGCAAGCAGCTCGCGTCCGAGGTTGATCTCATTCTGCATCAGCAGCAGATCACCGGGACCGAAGTTCGCGAGCGTCTCGCGGATCTGCTCCTCAGTGACCGTCTGATTCGCCCCGCCGTACAGCACAATGGCGTTCTGCCCGTTTTTATCCACCTGGATAATCGCGCAGCCTGTCGGCGTTTCACCGATCCGGATCATGTCCGTCCGGATTCCGTTTTGCTCCAGCAGGGCTTTCAGAAAAAGGCCGTCCTCCCCGATATTGCCGGCAAACCAGGTTTCCATGCCGGCCTTTGCCAGCGCGATGGCCTGGTTCAGGCCCTTTCCCCCCGCGTTTCGCGCGAAGGAAAGGGAACTCAGCGTCTCACCGGGGCAAACAATGTGATCCTGCTGATAGACACAGTCGATATTCATGGAACCGAAAACCAGAGCCTTCATCCTGCCGTCTCCTCTCTAATACCCGTGTGTCAATGGGTGTGTCGATGGGGACGGTTCTGCTTGACACACTGAAAGTGTGTCAGACAGAACCGTCCCCTTGACACACTCCACCTGCGCGCGCCGCGCTCCGCGCGCCTTCCCGCACACGGATATTCCGGAACGCGGCGCCGCCTTCTCGCGGGATCGCGAGGCCGGTCATGCCGTGCCCGTACGGGATCCGCGCGCGCAGAATCTCTTCATCATTGATTGTCAGAATGCATTCATCACCGGCGGCGCATACGCGGAGTCCGACCTGTTCACCTGTCTTCCGCGCGTACGGTGTTTCCGCCAGAATCCTGTAGCCCGGAATCTCCGCCGCGTCGCCCGCGGCGGCGGCAAGCACGCCGCAAAGGATCGCCGCTCTGCCGTCAATCAGACCCGCGGCGATATGCCGTACCGTGCCGAGAGCGCGTACAACAAGGCACGCGCCGGATTCACCCGGCTTCACATCCGCGGATATTTCAATATCGCGGGTTTCATAGCATCCGGTGTACGCCTGCGCGGAATCGTCGCAGCTCACGGAAACCGTGTCGCCTTCGCTTGTCCACTGCCCGCGGTTGATCGCGAAGGGGGTAATGTTGCCCAGCTCCACGCGCGAGAGTGACGGATCCACGGTATAGCACGCGTTTCCGGATACGGTGAAGTCATCGATAAAGAAGCGGCCGAGATCGCGGGAGGGTTCGCCCGTGTTCACCGAATCGGACCATACTTCCAGACCGATCTGCGCGATCGGGGCGCCTTTCGTATCCGGTATTGTCCATTCCAGCCGGCTCCACTTGTTTCCCTCCGGCATGAACTCCTCACCCGAATACACGGTATCGTCAAAAGCGGTCGCCACGTATGGCCGCATTTTCAGCGGACCGCCGCCGAACCACTGGTCCATATACATCCACAGGCTCATCTGCTGCCCGGAATATACCTTCGGGCTGAACACCGGGCTGTATCTTCCGTCCTCAAACTCCGCCCTTGTATAGAAGGTCTCATGATACAGCCGCGTATACTGTCCCTTCTGCAGCCGGTTGAACACCACCTGCAGCGAGCCTTTCCCGGTGTGCGCGATCTCACCGCTCCGCGATACCTGCAGCACAAACGGCGTGCTGACACGGAACCCGTGCACGGAACCCGGCAGTTCAAAGTCGAAATGCAGGCCCTTGTCCTCCGCCGCCAGGAAGAACGGAATCCTCTTGCCCGCCAGTTCCAGACCCCTGCGCGCGATCTGCCGGCTGAGCGTCGGGATATCGCAGGTATTCAGGTCGCCGGAAACGCCGGACAGAATCGAAACATCCAGGAACGGCTCCCGGAAAACGCGCGGAATACCGTTCACGCCGCCGAAGGCGCCGAGTATGGAGCCCACGTTGCCGGCGTTGCAGTCCGTATCCCAGCCGGAAAGCACGGCGATTTCCACACCCTTATGGAAATTGCCGTTGCTGTAAAGCAGCGCCATAACGCATACCGCGGCATTGGGAATCATCGGGCATACGCCGCTGTAACGGCTGTAACCCCATTCATCCTCTATCATCTGCCGGCATTCCCGCCAGGAGCGGGGATGCTCCTGATGGAACGCGGTCACCGCGTCACAGCAGGCGGCGTAATCGCTGTCATCCGGTATCATTTTTCTGGCGCGGGCCACAATCTCCGATACGGAGTCGCTGTCAAACGCGGCGGCGTTGGCGGCGGCCATGAACCGGCCTCCGTTCACACCCTCGCCGTAATAGGCGACGGACGCGAGCCGGCCGCCCAGTTCGGCGGCACGCTCCACATTGCCCGGATAAGCCAGGCCGAGCGTGTCCACAAAAATCTGCCCGCCGATTCCCTCGTCATACTTATTGGCAGCCCGCAGCTTTTCATGGGACAGCGGGAGGGATTCCCCGTTCCGGATCAGGGAATATGTGGTCTGCGTGGCGGATGTGCCGACGCCGCCCCACCAGTAAAAGCCCTTTCCCTGCCGCACATAGTCCACCCACGCGAGGGTGAAATCCATAATATCCGGGTCATCCTTTTCCATCAGCACACGGAAAAAATAGGCAGGCCCGTTCACATCGTCATCCGCGCCGAACACCCGGTAAGGGCGCAGATATCCGTAGATTCTGTCACCGTATACCTTGCGGATACGGTCATAGGTCCATCTTTCCGCCTCAACGGGCGCGCCCAGGCGCACCCCGATATTCTTGCCCAGCATCGCGGCGTATACCCGCTCATAATAACGGCGCGCGTTCACGCGTCATCGCCTCCTGTATATCAATCCGGTATTTCTACCGTCATCAGCGGGGCATGCTGCTGCGCCCCGTACACGTCCCTGTCACCCACGGTGCCGGATGATGTGCTCCGCAGATAGGTGATCTTCACGCCGAGCCCGGCGTCAAACCACGCGAAATCAGTGATCTTGTCCGCAGTAATGCCGTACAGCGCGGCTACGGATTCCGGCGTGATCCTTCCGCCGGCTTTCACCTTTTCATAGATCGCCGGGTCATCAAAAAGAACATCCAGTGTTACGGCGAAAGGCCCGCTGTTCTTGGACCGCAGGACATGCGCCAGTTCATACAGCTTCATACTCACACCTCCGCCCACTCAAACGGGAAGCATTCGGACGCGTCATCCACGTACATCAGATGATAGACCGAGAAAACATATACCGGCCCGAAGGAAATATCGCTGGGCGCGAAGGGGAACGCCAGATTGCCGGCGGTGGATTTGCGCCCCGGGTAGCCGTAATGCAGATAGGCGGACCGTGTGGACGCGCAGATCGCGTCCGCTTTTTCCTGCGTGTCCGCGATCACCTCAAACATCAGGCCGATCTCATGCGGCAGCGTCCGGTCCGGCTCATTCTCACCCATCACGCCGTCCAGTCCGTAATGCACAAAGCGGATCTGATAGCTGTCCGCGGGAATCTCCGAATAGGTCGCCCTTACGGACTCCACCACACCGGCCTCAACCTCATCCAGGCGGGAGATCAGCAGCGGATCGCGGATGCCCGCCAGCACAAAGGTCCGGTAGGCGGTTTTCCGCGCGCCTTCCAGCTTGATCGCATACGGCGGGAAGGAGATCCTGCTTCCCTCCACGCGCACACGGCCGTCCGAAACCTGCGTGAAGGAGCACTTTTCCAGGTTCAGCACAATGCCGGGGCCCTTCAGGATATACGGATGGTCCTTTTCATAAAAGGTATGCGCCGCCACAGAAACAGGCGTGCACTTCCGCGCGGGATTGGCCGCCCACACCTCAAAGCCGGTGTCATCCAGCCGCCCGAGCATGACATCCTTTGTTGTGCCGGGCTCCGCGCACAGCGCGCCGCATTCCAGAATCTTGCCCAAGTGATAGCACAGGGCCGGATCGTGGCCGCGGATGATGCCGAAGGCCGCGAAGGGCGCGGGGTCATACGCCCGGCCGCACACAAGGATATCCGGCCGCAGCCGCAGCGCCTTCTCAATCGGCTCGCTGCCCATCTGAGCCACAACGCCGTTTGTTTCCGCCAGTGTTTCGGGCGTGATCGCGGGCACGTTTTCAGACATGCCTTCGATTTTGCCTTCCTCCAGCGCTTTCAGTATCTTCTCATCCGGGATATCCGCCCAGATCACGCCGACCTTCGGCGTCCAGGCGGTCTCCCTCGCGATCTCGCGGATAATTTCCAGCGTCCACTCCGTGTGGACCCGCGCGCCGGCACCGCCCGCCGAGCCGATGATCAGCGGTATGCCGAGTTCCCGCGCGCCGTTCATCAGCGCTTTCAGGTCTTTCTTCGCGGCCCTGCGGCTTACTATGGCCACACCCGCGCCCAGTTTGTGCGGACCCGCGTCCGTGCTGCCGGCGTCCACCACAATCGCGTCCGGTTTTTCAGCCAGCGCCGCCTCCAGTGAAGCCACCGGGAACCCGTATCCGAGAATCCCGCACGGCGAAAGAATCGTTGTTGTCATAACCGTGTCTCCTTAATCAGCCAGAATATGTTCCTCCAGCCAGGCGTAAAGCCGGCTGTCCGTATACGCGAAATCATAGCTGTTGTGCCCCACAACGGGATACAGCGTCAGGTTCAGCTCACCCTCCGGGTCCTCCGCGCGTAGCTTCCGTGCCGCCGCGAGGCCGTGATCCGGCGCCACGGTGGTATCGCCCAGCCCGTGGAAGATCCACACGGGCATACCCTTCAGCCGGGCAAGATCATACACGTAGTTTTCCGGCTGATCCCACACGGAGGCGCGGCCGCACACAACCGCCAGCGCGGCAAAGGTGTCCGGCATGGCGCACGCCAGCTTCCAGGAGCCGCGGCCGCCCATGCTGAGCCCTGTCAGATAAATCCGCCTGTCGTCAACCGGCCATGCTTCGCGCATCTGTGAAAGGAAAATCTTCAGCCGGTCGATCTGCCCGTCATACTCCGCGCCTTCGGCATTGTCGACCCAGTGGTTCTCCTTTTCAAGCTGCGGGGCGATAACGATCATCCCGAGGGAATGCCCCTTCAGGATATACTGGAAAGGCCCGTAATCCGCTATCACCGAGGGATCGTCGCCGCGTTCCCCGATGCCGTGCAGGAAAAGGATCATCGGATATTTCTTCGCGGGGTCATAGCCGTCCGGCAGATACAGCAGATAGTCAAACTCCGCCTGATCCCGGATCACCTGAAGCCTGTTTCCGTTATCCTTCACATATCCTTTGTTTGTAAGCGTGCTGCCGTAGTCCGCGCCGCAGGTGAACTTACCCGCATTCCAGCTGAAATCCAGCGCGCGGATCGGCATGCCCAGCTCCTTCTTCGCCCGGATCGCCAGGTTATCCAGGGCGGACGCGTCCGGTATACTGTTTTTAAAGGATGTGATTGTTTCCATCACCGTCATCCCGCTTTCCGCGTTTTCGGCAGTGCCGCCCGATACGAGCAGCGCCGCGCACAGCGCAACAAGTAAAATCCGCGAGAGTGTTCTCATAATCCCTTAACCCCGATCCGCCGGATTTCCGCCGCGGAGCCGTTCGCCACACCGAAGCCGACCGCGCCGCGCAGCCACGGGCGTTCCGTGTCCTCCGCCTCAACGGTCACACCGTCACACACAGCCGTGATCCGGTTCCCCGCCGCGGTCACCTTCAGGATATACTCTTTCCCGTGCTGTACTTCAAACGGCGTCTCCGCCAGCACGGTGTATCCGTTGTCGTTTTTCATGACGCACAGTTTTCCGCCGCGGAATCCGGCCGCGTAGCCGCGGATGGCGCCCTGCACGCGCACCAGCGCGTACTGCTCATCCCCGCCCAGCGGCGTGATCGCCGTTTCCGCCGTATAGTCCGTCCACGCGGAAGAACCGGTGTACCATTCACCGGTGTCCTCGCATGTCACGCGCATCACACCGCCGTCAAGCTCCGCCGTGCCCTTCATCCGGGAGAACTGGGTGATATCCGAGTGCCGTTCGCTCCACACTTCCGTCACTTCATTCGCCATGTCCACGGAATAGTCCGGCTTGCCCTCAAACCGCAGGTCATCCGCCAGCACCACCAGCTGATAGCCTTTTTTGACCTTTTCCTCCGGGCATTCAATGCAGAAGCCGGCTTCATCGATCAGGCCGCCTTCCATAGGCGGAATCTGCACGGACAGCTCATACCACTGCCCTTTTTCCAGCCGCGTCCATTCACCGTAAATTGTTTTGCCCGCGCGCGTATCCTTCGCGTAGGCACAGGCGCGCGTTTCCTTGCCGTAATCCGGCACGCGCAGCGCGCCCTTCACGGTCTGCCCGGGATACAGGATCGGGGAGAACGCCGGGTCATACCGGGAATCGCTGAAGTCATCCATCCAATAGTAGGTCTTTTTGTACAGATAGAGCTTCTGCTCCGCCTTCAGCCGCGTGGCGAAGAACTTCAGGCTCCGCCGGCCGGTAAAGGCGTCCTCATCGGTATTGATCAGGTGCGCCGTGTTGGAAGGACCGCCCTCCGCGCGCACATACATGGCGTGGGTGCTCTTCGGATATTCAAAGTGCGCCGCGTTCAGGCCGTCCGTCAGCGGATAGCGCCATGCCTCCGGAATCTCCTCGCCGGCCAGCGCGTATCCCAGCCGGGCGATATAGGAGGCGCCGTACGGGATATCCGTGATGTTCATATCCCCCAGCACGCCGGAGCGGATGCACAGGTCATTCACCGGGCGGATCCATTTATGTGTGTCAATGGCGTCAAGCCCGCGGAACACGCCCATGATCGTGGCCACATTGCCCACATTGCAGTCCGTATCCCAGCCGCACATGTTGCAGATATTCAGGGTGTTGTCAAAATCGCCGTTGCCGTACACCAGCGCGAGGATCATCACGCAGATATTCGGAATAATGTGGCACGCGCCCGGATAACGGTCGTAGCCGAAGTTGTCATGCACATACGCGAAGCAGTCCCGCCAGCCGGATTCCGGATGGCTGTCATGCCACTCCGTCACGGCGCGCACCGCGCGGGTATATTCGCAGTCATCCGGAATAAACTTCAGCGCGGTTTCAATCACCTCGCGGATGCTCCCGGCCGTGAACGCCGCGCTGATCGCGGAAGCCACAAATATACCGCCGTATACGCCGTTGCCGCCGTGCGTAACGGACGCGGCCTTCCCGGCCAGCTCCGCGGCGAGCTTCGGATTCCCGGGTGCCACAAGGCCCCATGTGTCAATAAAGATCTGTCCGCCGATCTGCTCCGCCACCGCGGCGCCGTTCTGCTCAACGGATCCGCTCATGGGCGCTTTGATCCCGCGGCGGAGATTCAGATACGCGGTATGCTCCGTGGAGATGCCGTATCCGCCCCACCAGAAAAAGCCGTGCTCATACGGCGCGTAGTTCAGCAGCGCCTCGCCCACATCCTGAGGGGTCAGGGTATCGCCCTTCTTTTCCTCCAGCGCGCGCAGGAAAAACAGCGGTCCGTTGCTGTCATCGTCCGCCGCGAAATTCTTATACTCCGCCGGATAGAATGTCAGTTCGCCGAACAGCTCCTGTATCCGCTCATAGGTCCAGCCCTCCACGGCCGCGCCCAGCCGGATACCGATAATCTTCGCGAGCCAGCCCGCGTATACGCGCTCCGGATAATCCTTCTGTATCATGATTTTTTATCTCCTTTACACGGTAATTTTCATTCCGTCCCAGGCAAGCAGCATGCCCAGCTCCTTCACTTCCGCCTCATACACGTCATGCGGCGGCGCGAAGTGCGGGCACAGGTGCGACAGGATAAACGGCGTGCTTTCGCTTATACATCCCTGCTCCAGCAGATACCGCCTGAAGCGGATATCCGTACGGAGGTTCATATGTCCCGTGCCGTTCAGGCCGTCGGCGTCATCCGTCTTCAGCCGTTTCCTGCCGAAGGTTCCGTCCGCGATCACGCAGTCATACTTCCGCGCGCGGATCAGCTCAAGCATGTCCGGCTCAAAGCCGCCGCTGTCCAGCGCGTACAGAATCCTCCGGCCGTGCTTCTCAATGATATAGCAGTTGGCGAAGTTCTCCCGCTTCCCGTGGTTTGAGCGGACCGCCGTCACCAGATACGGCCCTTCTCCGGCGCTTTCGCCGGGACCCAGCGCCCGGAATGTCATCGCGCATTCCTCCGCTGTCCGCTCCGGAAACTGCTCCCGCAGAATCCCGGTCACTTCCTCCGTGCCGATCACCGTAAGGTCATTCACGGGCGTATACCGCGAGGACCATTCCTCAACCTCCGGGTCAAATGGAGGCAGCCGGTCCGCCGGTACGCGCCGCCACTTCAGCAGTGACGGGATAAAGTGATCCGGATGCGGATGCGTCACAAGCAGCAGCCGCAGCCCCGTCATGGAAATGCCCAGCAGGTTCGCCCGCAGGAAAGCCGCGGGGGTCAGGTCGATCAGCAGATCCCCGTCGATCATCGCGCTGCTGTTTCCCCGTATATTTCTGCCGCCCGCGGTACGGGCGGCAACACAGTTGGGGCAGTCACAGAAGAGGGACGGGTACATTTCAGCTGAACCCGTTCCCAGAAAAGTGATTTCCATCTTATTTCAGAATCAGGCCGGCAAGCGCGTCGGCTTTTTCAATCAGGTCGATTCCTTTTGTAAACTGAAGGCAGGTTCCGGACGGATAACGCGTATGGGCAATCCAGTGCTCCGGAATATTCTTTTCGCCGTATCTGGCACCCAGAATGCAGCCGACCACCGCGCCGATCGTGTCCGCGTCCCGGCCGAAGTTGGAGGCAAGAATCATGCCGTGCTTGAAATCCGCGTGCGCGAGCTTCAGGCAGCCGAACGCCTCGGAAATCGCTTCGGGCGTAGCCGCGCGGTAGGAGCAGAACATCCTGTCATGCAGCACCATCCAGGCGTCCGCGATATCCCCGTGCGCCTCATCCACAATATCAAAGGCTTCCTTCAGTTTGGCGTACATCCAGGAATCCTTCGGGGCGATCTCCAGTACCGCGTTGAAGATCTCCTCAAAAGGCGTGTCCACCATCGCCAGCGAAACCGCGACCGCGACCATCTGGGCGCCCCAGATACCGTCACGGCAGTGGCTGATCTCGGCGTCAATCCGGCACAGCTCCTTCGCCTTTTCGGGCTGACCCGCGCACCAGATGCCGATCGGCCCGCAGCGCATCGCGGCGCCGTCGGAGAAGGTATGGGTGCCGAACATGCCGGACTGCGGCGCGTGCATTCCTTTGCGCAGGTTCGCGGCGGCGTCCATCTCGCTTACGCCTCCGCGCCGCAGCTCATCCTGCACCGCCACGTGCTTCAGCCACATTCTTTCAACATCCGCGGCAGTGAAGTCCCCGCCCGCTTCCAGAATCGTTTCCGCCACCATGAGAGCAAACTCGGTATCGTCCGTGCTCCATGACTCACCGGCATGGAAATCGGTGGTGATACCGTAATCACGCTGATAGTCCGGCTTGCGCGCGGCGTCACCGAAGGAGTCGCCGATCGCCAGGCCGCAGAGCGCGCCCCTCGCCTTATCTCTGGTCAGTTCGGGATTCTGCCGCAATTGTTCACGTGTCAACATACCGCGCCTCCAAAATCCATATATTTTTGTTTTTTATAGTATATTGTTCTCCAGGAACACGGCGATCCCGTCCTCCCGGTTGTTTCCGATCGTTATATCCGCGGAGCGCAGCGTAAACTCATCCGCGTTTCCCATCGCCGCGCCGAAGCCGCATATTTTCATAAAACCGACATCGCAGCTCTCATCGCCGAAGCCGATGCCCTCACCCCGCGGCAGCCCCAGCGCCCGGAGCGCGATCTCCAGCCCGTGGTTCTTGTTGCAGCCGTACGGGCTGAAATTGCACCACAGTGAATCACACAGCTGGGATAATGAGCAGCGTACCCGCTTCGGTATCTCCAGCGCCGTTTCCCGCGGCAGATTCCACGCGCACAGATGCTCCGCGCGCTTCGTGATCTCCGCGTTCCGGTCCACGAGTTCACTGAGCATATACTCTTCGTTGCACAGGACTCTTCCGTCCTCCAGCTGATAGTGGATCCGCGTGGCCTCACCGCACAGCACGCGCACCCTGTTCGCGATTTTCGGGGACATATACCGGCGGTATACCGTTTCCCCGCCGCTTACGACGTGCGCGCCGTAGCTGAGCACAGCGGCGTCCGGCCGCAGCAGCCGCAGGAATTCGCCCGCGGTGTCGCAGGTTCTTCCGGTATCCAGCAGAATCCGGATGCCTTTGCTCCGGGCTGCCTCCACGGCCTGCAGCGTCCGCTCCGTGATATGCTTGTCCTTTGTCAGGAGCGTACCGTCCAGGTCAAAAACCATATACCGGATATCTTTCAGCATAACCTTCCGTATCCTCTCATAAATCCCGGGGCGGGTCGGCCCCGCCCCGGGAAGGGAATGATAACCTGATTACTTGATCACGGTCGCCGCGTATTCGGCAACTTTGTCTCCGCCGTAGGAATTCCAGGTGTCAACATAGGCCTGCCAGTCAGCATCGGTCTTTTCGCCGAGGATGTACTGGGTCGCGAATTCCTTCCACAGGGTCTCGCAGGCGGTCCAGGCGGTAGCCAGATCGTCCGGGATCACGAAGTCGTTGTCGGCAACGCCGTACTGGGTCATCATCTTCGCGGATTCGAAGCTGGGATCGGGCCAGTACTTGACGCCGGTCGTAACGGCCTGCACGTCGATGGAGCCGAACACGTCGCTGTCAAAGATGCGCTGGAAGGAGGTTTCGGAAGAGTTGACCTTCAGGTCATAGGTTCCGTCGGCGTTCAGGGTATGGTCAATGCCTTCGAATCCGAACAGATCCATCTTGCGGCCTTCTTCGCCAAGCATGAAGTCCAGCACGGCGAAAGCGAGTTCGGGGTTCTTGCAGGTGGTGGAGATCACATAGCCACGGTCGAAGCGGCCGGAAGTGATCTTGTACTGCTGGGCGCCTTCGGCACTCTTCATGGGAGGCAGAATGGTCAGCGTGGCTTCCTCGCCGTAGTTGGTCACGGTGTTGGTGTCATAGTAAACGGTGTAGGCGCCGCCCTTCATGGCGATACCGGCGACCTTGCCGGTGTACAGGGCGTTCTCCATGCTCTCCCAGTTGTCGGTAGCGAAGTTGGCATGCAGGTTGCCGGAGACGTACATATCACGCCACCACTTCAGTTCGTTCAGGAAGTTTTCGCTCACGCGGCTGTAGGTGTAGGTGCCGTCTTCGTTCTTCAGCCAGGTGGCGGTGATGCCGAAGCCGCTGTCAACACCGGTGTCGAACAGATAGTCGATACCCTGGGTGGTCAGCACGCCTTCGTAGCCCTGAGCCTTCAGCTCGTCAAACAGCTTGGTGTAAGCGGCCTGATCGGGGTTGGCCAGGAAATCTTCGAAGCTGGGGCAGGCTTTCAGCGCGTCAGTACGGAACTGCAGGCACTTGTTTACCTGAGAGGGCCACAGCAGATAGGGGCAGGAGGCGAACTGCGCCTGCAGGATGCTGTCCGCGTCATAGATGGCCTTCGCGTTGGTGGAGTTGGCCAGCAGGTCGGTCATGTCAACCAGCAGATCAAGGCTTCCCAGATAGGAGGGGTTGATCGCGGTGCCCTGGACGTAGATGATGTCATAGATTTCGCTCTCGTCCCAGGTCTGCAGCATGTTGTTCACAAAGTCCGGATAGTTGGAGGAGGGCTCGGCGTAGGGCTCAAGCTTCGCGTTGATGCCAGCGGCCAGCAGCTTCTCGTTGATCAGGTTGATGGTGTCGGTATAGCCGGACACATCGCTTGATCTGAACAGGATTTTCAGGGTTACGGGTTCCTCGGCGGCAGCGAAGCTGCACACGGAGAGGATCATGATGCACGCCAGTGCAAGGGCCAGGATTTTCTTCATGGGGTGTCCTCCTTCTTTTTCTTTCCGCTTTTTGATAACCGCATTCCATACGCTGCACCGCTCCGCCGCGGAAAACGGAACGGTCTCGCGCGCGGTTGGGAACCTTATTCCTTGACGCCGCCCGCCAGCACGCCGCTGGTGAAATACTTCAGGATCGTGGGATACAGGCAGAGCAGCGGGATGATACTGATCACGATCGTCGCGTTCTGCAGGGAGGTCATGTTCAGGTCACGGAACATCGCGTACAGGTCCGTATCCAGCTCGGACGAGTTCGAGTTGACCACAAACTCGCGCAGGTAGCACTGCAGCACGCGCATATCCGGCTTGGTCAGGAAAACGCCGCTGGCAAAGTACTCATTCCACTTCGGCACAATGTAGAACAGCATCACGGTGATAATCGGCACCTTGTTGAGCGGGATAAAGATCCGGAACAGCAGTGTCCAGTCGCCCGCGCCGTCAATCCGGGCCGCTTCCAGAATCGCCGCCGGCGTATCCTCAAAGAAGCGCATCAGCAGAATCATGTTGTACACGCTCACGCATCCGTAGATAATCATGCTGGGATAGGTGTTCAGCAGCTTATAGTCCTTCATCACGATATACCACTGGAGGATCGGCGCCGACAGCACCATCATCGCCAGGAAGAAGAACATCAGGATCTTCTTTCCCGGCAGGCCGGGCCTTGTGAGGGCGTAGGCGGATGAGCACGTCAGCACAACGCTGAGCAGCGTGCCGCCCAGGGTGATGATCAGGCTGTTCTTCAGCGCGGTCCATATCGCGCCGGTGCTCAGGATCACCCGGTAGTGAACCAGGGAAAACTCAGCGGGGAAAATCTGATAGCCGGTCATTCCGGGAACCTTCGCGGGCGCGCAGAGGGACTTCGCCACAAGGTTCAGTAGCGGCAGCAGAATCACTACCGAAAGGAAGATCATGAAAATATAGATCAGCACACTGCCGACGGTCACACGCCGGATGCGGTTCTTTCTTTTTGTTCTCACAAGTTCCATATCCGTCCCTCCTTCCTCAGTTGGCGTTTGAGCCGGTAATCCTGCTGGACGCCGTTCTGGCCGCCACCACGAAGATCAGGCCCACAACGCTCTTGAACAGGCCGGCCGCTGTGGAGAACGAGTAGTTGCCCTGAATCAGGCCGACGCGGTAAACGTAGGTATCCAGCACCTCAATGGTGCTCTGTACGGCGGAATTCTGGAACACCAGAATCTGGTCAACACCGGCATCCAGAATCGAACCGCAGTTCAGAATCAGGATGGTCGCCATGGTGGGCACAATCGCCGGCAGAATGATGTGCGTGATAATCTGCAGCCGGGACGCGCCGTCCACCGTGGCAGCGTCAAACAGCGTGTTGTCAATCGCCAGGATCGCCGCCAGATAGATGATGGAATCCCAGCCGATGTTCCGCCACAGGGTGGACAGGCCGATCACACCGACGATCGACTTTGTATTCAGCATCAGGTTCTTGTATTCAATGCCGAACAGGTCGTAAATGTTATTCAGCAGTCCGCCGTACTGCAGCGCGCCGTTCCAGATGCCGAAGATCACGACCCAGGAGAGGAAGTGCGGAAGGTAGGATACAACCTGAACGGATTTCCGGAAGAGCTTCCCCTGCACTTCATGCTGCATGATGGCGAAGATCACCGGGAAGATCCAGCACAGAATCATGCGCAGCAGGCTGATCTTGATCGTGTTCAGGATGATCGTGCCGAACGTCGGCGAGGAAAAGACCTGCTCGAAGTACTTCAGGCCCGCGTAAATGTTCGTTCCGCGGGGGCGGTAATCATAGAAGGCCAGGCTCATGCCCGCCACCGCTTTGCACTTGAACAGCACAAAATACAGCACCGTGGGCAGCAGCATCAGATAGATGACCTTGTAATCCCAGATTCTGCGGGCAAGCGAACGTTTTTTCCGTGCCCGGATCACACCGCTTTGCTGCATTCTTTCATCCTCCGTTATCTGTCGGCGCCCGCGTCAGTCCGCGCGGGTCGTATCGCGCAATATCAGTTTCGCTTCCGTTTTGATATACCGTAGCTTCGGCGTGTCCCCCTCAATGATGCGCATCAGGATTTCAGCGGCTTCGTAAGCCATGTCATAATGCGGCTTGGATACGGTGGACAGCGCCGGCTCACAGATCTCACTCAGGTCGATATTGTCGTATCCGATCACTTCAACATCCTTCGGAACGGATACCCCGTGGCGGATCAGCGCTTTTACCGCGCCCACCGCGATCAGGTCACTGCCGGAAATCACCGCGGTGAACCGGCGGCCCTTCTCCAGCAGATCGCTCACGGTTCTGTAGCCGTAATCCACGGAGAAGTCCCCGTTGAAAACCATGCTTTCATCAACAGGCACTCCCTTGTCCGCCATGGCGTGGCGGAAACCCTTCTGCCGGAAGTTCGGCCCGGATACTTCCATAGGACCGTCCATATACAGGATATCCCGGTGCCCGTGGCCGAGGATGTAGGAAGCGGATTCATACATACCGGCGATGTTGTCACCGGTGATCTGGCCGTCCGCGTACTTGCTGTCCGAGTTGCGGCCGATCATCACAAGCGGCGTGCCGAACTGGTGATATTCCTTCAGGAAGCTGTCATTGCTGACACCGGAGCACAGGACCACGCCGGCCACGCGGTTGTCCACCATCGCCAGCAGCTGCTGCTTCTCCGTTTCCGGGTTGGAGTCCGAGTTGCACAGCATCATCAGGTGCCCGTGCTTCGTGATGCAGTCATTGATACCGCGGATGATCTTCGGGTAAAACAGGTTCGCCATATCCGGGATGATCACACCGATGATGTTTGAGTGGGACCGGGCGATGTTCCGCGCCTGAATGCTCGGGCGGTAGTTCGTTTCC
>JAKSQH010000032.1 GCA_024404245.1 Clostridia bacterium | reverse complement strand
GTAGCTCAATTGGCAGAGCAGCTGATTTGTAATCAGCAGGTTGCGGGTTCGAGTCCCATCGCCAGCTCCACCCTTTGGGTCAAGAGGGAAGTTCATATGGGTAGGTTCCCGAGTGGCCAAAGGGAGCAGACTGTAAATCTGCCGCTATCAGCTTCGGTGGTTCGAATCCACCCCTGCCCACCATCTTTCCTGCGGGAATGGCGGAATTGGCAGACGCGCATGATTCAGGTTCATGTGTTCTTAAGGACATGCAGGTTCAAGTCCTGTTTCCCGCACACAAAGATCGCTTGAAAGAGCGATCTTTTTTTGTATATACAGCCGGCCCCAAAAGCCGCAAATGCTTAAGTTGACTTTCAGCGGCGTGTGTGATAAGATACGTTCCGTTGAGCGCCCGTAGCTCAGTTGGATAGAGTGTCAGACTCCGACTCTGAAGGTCATGCGTTCGAATCGCACCGGGCGTACATCCCGCAAGCTAATTAAAACAAAGGCTTGCGGTTTTTTTATGTCTCGCATGAAACGGACAAAAAGCGGAAAAAGAAGCAAAAGAACGATATAACGAGGGCTAAATGAGGGTAAAAAGAAGCCCACTGTAAGGGTGAACCTTTCGCATATTTTGTTATTTCGTCAATCTCTGCATCTGTCGGATCTGCCGGTTGTGACATGCCCCTCCAGGTTCCTGTGAATATGAAGCTGCGCTTCAGGGCTGTAATACGCAATAGTGAAATAAACGATCTCATATGGTATACTGCTAAATGTCCATAGTGTATCAATGGTCAGACAAAAAGAACCTGGCGGCAACAGGAATTTGCAGGAGAAATGAATTATGGAGAGGATTGAAACAGATCGGCTCATCATGAGACGCTTGATGCCGGAAGACTATCTTGAAATGACAGCCTGGGATATGGATGAGAGAGTATACAAGTATTTGCTTGGGAATGCGTGCAAGATGCCTGAAGATCCACTTTCATGGTTGCCAAAGAAAGATCCTCATTCCAGAACCAATATTCTGATGATCGTCCATGCCAAAGCTGATGGTCATGCGGTTGGTATCTATGCCTTGAATCATATTATTGATAGAGATGTTTGGACTTTATCCTATGTGAACAGATATGATGATTGGGGTAAGGGATATACGGCAGAAGGAATGAAGGCGCTGATGGACCATGCCATAAAGGAATATGGTGCGCATACTTTCGAGGCTGAATGTGCCAAAACGAATAATGGAAGCGCCAGAGTAATGCAAAAATTAGGAATGGTTTACGATCATGATTCCTCATATACCAAATCAGATGGCAGTGTGACTTTCGAATCAGTTGTCTATACGCTTACTCCTTAAAATGCGTAATGAAGTCAGATTGTTAAAGAAGGAATGGGAAAAATATGATTACGATTCCATGTAATCCAAATACCCACAAGGAATCCCGGGATCTGCTTGCCTATTTGAGCACCATCGAGGGCAGGGGCATTCTGACCGGTCAGCACACTCAGACACGGGCACAGGAGGAACTGGCGGTCATCGAGAAGGAAACGGGCCGACTGCCCGCTGTTTGTGGCTTTGAGTTGCTATCCTACTCACCCAATATTCACCTGGAGCATGCCTCTGAGGACTGCGTGACGGAAGTGGAAAACAACCGTGACACCCTTGTGCAAGCAATGGCCTGGGCCAAACGCGGAGGGATCCCGACCTTTACTTGGCATTGGTTTTCTCCGTCAGGTGGACATGATAAGTCCTTTTATGCAGAAAACACGGATTTTGACGCAAATGCCGCGCTGGTGGAAGGAGCCCCGGAACATGCCGCGCTTCTGCATGATCTGGACCATATGGCATTACTTCTGACACCTTTCTGCGAGGCGCACATTCCTGTTCTGTGGCGTCCGTTTCATGAGTCAGAAGGTGGCTGGTTCTGGTGGGGCGCAAAGGGCATGGACACAGCGCGGAAACTTTATCGGATGATGTTTCAGCGATATACGCAACATCATCATTTGGACAATCTGATCTGGGTATGGAACAACCCCTGCCCGGAAGGATATGTCGGGGATGAATACTGTGACATTATTTCCATGGACCAGTATCCTGCGCCTCATGCACATGGCGCGTTCAGGGATCGATACGAGAGACTGCGGAAGATCACCGTTGCGGACAAAGGCACGGCAATTGCCGAAACCGGCGTGATTCCTGATCCGGATGCATTGCGTGAAGAACACGTGCCCTGGTTGTGGTATATGACCTGGAGCCGCAGTTTTGTCTGCACAGAGCAGCATAACGATTATGACGCATTACGCAAGCTATACCATCACGAATATGCAATCACGCTGGACAACCTGCCCTGGACATAAAAGAACCGCCTCTGCGTGTTGAACGACAAACAGGAACTTTGGTATTATTGGGAGGAAAGACATGATTGTACGTAATAATTCTTTCGAAAATAACGCAATGATTCCAAAGAAACACACAGGATTCGGAGAGGATTTGTCTCCTGAACTCATTCTTTCGGATATTCCGGAAGAGACTGTTTCACTGGCAATTATTCTTGATGATTTGGATGTCCCGTGGAAGAAAAACTTTAGCCATTGGATAGCATGGAATATTCCGAATACAGAAATTATTCCGGAAGGTTTACCGAAAGGGGCCAGAATTGAGAAGCCAATAAACGCCTGTCAAGGAATTGCTTGGGGAAAGAATTGTTATCGTGGACCTAAACCACCATTCTTCCTTAAGAAAGTGCATAGGTATGTATTTTACGTTTACGCGCTTGATACTGAATTAATGCTGTCAGGGAATTCTAAAAAGAATGAACTGATGGATGCAATGCAAGGTCACATATTGGCAGAAACAAAGTTAACAGGATTATATAAGAACAGCTAAATTGATACTTAGTGATAGAACGCTTGATCTCAGTTCGCCAACGGGCTTAATCAGCAGGCAGGTTGCTTCAAAATGGGAAAGTGGAACTTCTGATCCTAACACAACCAGCCTGATGGCACTAGCTAAACTATACGATGTGGCGGCAGAAGATATTTATGAAGAAACGAAGTAAGTTTCTAAGCAGATACAGATTTGATAATAAGAGTATATAATTGTTGGGAAAAGATACGATACGAAACGGTTCGATAATACTTTTTTGCGATACGGAGCTTTGGCATTTGCTGAAGCTTTGTTTTTATGACTGTCGTGAATGCTTATGATAATTAATCGAAAAAAATGCTTTTACTAACTTTATGACGATTTGAAGCATCTGATATATGTTATGACAAAACATACCAGTGAGGAACCGAAGGAATAGATCAACAATCGTTTGCACAAAAACTGCTGGAAAGTGAACAAATGCTTTATCGCATGCGCAAAGTCATTTATATTTTTATGTGAAGAAATGAGTCCTATTTTGTCAGAAAATCAAACTGTGAATTGTTTACTGTAATGAAACGAGAAGGAGGTAGATTGTTTCATGTTGACAATGAATACCATAAAACGATTCTTTGCGGTCATTATGTTGACGGTTGTTCTTCTTACATCATCTGTATCGGTTTTTGCCGAACAGCCCGCGTTCCGGCATACGCTTCCGGTCATCATGCTGACAGTGGACGAGGATTCTCTGTGGAATGAAACCAACGGTATGCTGACAGAGGGAACGAATGTGGACAAAAATCAGTTGCCTTTCAAGAATACGGTGTATCGTGAAACCATGGATCTCCTGAGAGACGGTCATATCAAAATGATCATGCCGGATGGGACTGTGATGCTGGATCAGGATATGAAGATCACGGTTACGGGATACTTTGATCTGGATTACCCGCAAAAATCGTTCGAACTTCACGCGCTGGAAAATGAAGCCTTTACAGGGAAACTGTTTGATAACCGTGAACGTGACGCATTCGGAAGCCTGTTGCTGAGCAACAGCGAGCAGGACAATCTGGATACACATGTGAGAGGTATGTTCTTTTCGAATCTGCTGGATCAATATGGTTCAACTGTATTGCATCAGGCATTCCGCCCGGTAGCGGTTTATCTGAACGGGACCTATTGGGGAATGTACGCGCTCGGAGAAACGGCTGACGCGGAATGGATCGCCTGGTATACGCAAACGGATGCAAACGGAATCTGCGTGACGAGCGGATCCGGAAAAATTGATGAAGATGCTTCCGGATCCGACTGGAAAACGATTCAGAAGGATCAACCGACCTATAAGGAAATCATCAGGCACATTGCTGATAATCCGCCTTGTGACAGCGAGGAAAACCTGCTTTATCTCGAGACACATATTGACGTTGACAGTTATCTGGACTGGCTTGCATACGAAACTTTTGTGGGTAACAATAATATCGGAATAGAACGCTTCTATCGGGTCCCCGGAGAGAAATGGAAGTGGATGAGTTGGTCGAATGCATATTCATTGTTCAATTCTGAATATGACAGCGTGAAATTCTATGCCAAGGACAGTGGGTTTGGTGCAACGAAAGTCGATAATACGATATTCAGATCATTGATGAAGATTCCAAAGTACAAGAATCTTTTTATGGAAAAAGTTGGGAATATCTTCCGGTATTGCACGATTGATCGGATGAATGATATTCTGGATCCTCTCGTCATGAGCGTAAGCGAGGAAATGATGCTGCATTGCGTCCGGTGGGCCAATGAGGACAATCAGTCTGTCGATATGATGGTACCGAATGAAGCTTATGCGTATTACGAATACTGGCAACGGCGGATTCTACGGATGCACAATTCCATCGGAAAACGCCGTGGACTTTTGTGGGATATGATACAATCATATTATGAACTGACAGAAGACGAAATGACTCAGTGGTTTGGTGAAGCTCCGGCAACATGGCAGGATCTCTTTCAAAGTATCCAATGATCCCTGAATGAAGAAATTGCGATCCGGAGGGAAAAAGTTTGTTTCCGATGATAATGGGCGACCGTCAGGTGGATAGTCTGCAATCGTTATGGGAAAAGTACGGTCGGTATATGCTTGCTGTGGCGAATCGATGCTGTGCTTCTCCTGATGAGGCAGACGATGTTGTCCAGAATGTTGTGGTCCGATTAGCCGGGCAGGCAGACCGTATCGTGAACCTGCCGGATATGGAGATCCGGAAATATCTTGCCAGAGCTGTTCGAAACGAAGCAATCAACCGCGGCTTATTCAACAAAAAGCAAATAGCAGTTACCGACACAATCAGCTCGGAAGCCGCACAGAACAAGCCGGATTCCACTAACACGGAAGAGACAGTGATTCTGCGGGAAGAGATCCGGAAAGTGCAGACCCTGATCAGCAGGCTGCCTGCTGCGGAACAGCAGGCATTGCGCATGAAAAAAGTGAGCAACGCGACTGACGCGGAAATTGCAGAAGCTATCGGTATTTCCGAGAACAGTGTCAGCCAGTATGTCAGACGTGCACAGAAGAAGCTTCTTGTGATGTATCAAGAAGAGGAGGCAGAAAGATGAAAGAGCAGAACCCGGTCCTTTCCAATGAAAGATACATTGATCTGCTGACAGAACTGGTACTGGAGCAGGAGGAGGAAAATGAAGTTTCAGAACTGGCGAATATTCCGGACAGTGAAATCAATACGGTATCCGATGAACGGGCGAAAACTGTCTGGCGGGATTGCCGTCCGCTGATCCGCAAAAGCAAAGGCGTGTGTACTTCCAAAGGCAATACCAAGAAAGTACCGGCACGAATTATCAATATCGCGGCCTGCGCGGTGCTGTTGGTTTGTATGATATTTCCGGTTGTCCTTGCCGGTAATGCTCAGTTCAGAAAAAACGTTTATAAACTGATCATCGACATGCAGCCTTCCGGAGTGGAAATCAGTATGGATCCGGATGAGGACCAATCGTTTGATGTGCCGTCTGACTGGGAAGGTGAGTATTTTCCAACCAGAATTCCGGAAGGTTTTTCACCGACTGCTATCGGCAGTTCCGGTGCACTGGACTTGTGGGATGATGCTGATCATATGATCACTCTTGAGGAAAAGGACCCGCAGAGCCGTGCGTGGATCGATACGAACGGAGCGACTATGGAACCGTTGAATCTGAACGGCAAGTCCGCTTTTCTCTTTGAAAAAACATATCAGGATGGTCGGAAATTTCATACAGCGGTCGTAAATCTTGAGGATCGGTATTTTATCATCACCACCATGAATATGACACGAACAGAAACGGTTGATATTGCCGGATCCATCAGAAGAGTGTCCGGGAATTGAACATACAATGCAGAACTGTCAGATGAGATATCATATCGGATGACAGTTCTTTTTTTGATGTTGAAAAACGGGGCATAGCCCGCATAGATCAATATATGTTATTCCCAACTAAGCGTTGATTTGCGCTTTTGGCCTGCACAACCGGCAAGATGCTGACACATGAAAGAAAAGTGGCATCTATATCGTTTATTTGTTTGTGAGATGATTTACCCGGCAATGATGCTCTGTTGCCGGGTGGCGGTTGATTTATTATGTAAAAATGAGGTGGAGATTAATGAAAAGAATGACAGACAGGTTTATTCTTTTTGCGATGGTCAGTATGCTGCTCGCTTTCACAATCAGCCCTGCACTTGCTGAGGAATACCCTGAGATCCCTGAACAGGCACAGAAGCTGATCGATCTTTCAGAAGAAACGGCTGTATCCGTACTGCCCGGCTGTACCTTCTGCGGGTACTCGACAAATGATGACGGCAATATTGTTGATACTTATTATGCGTGCGTAACGGAAGATCAGTATCTGCAGTTGGTCGGGATCTGCTTAAGCGCACAGAGCGAAGAAAAAAGCATTAAGTTAAGCATACCGGTACCTGTGTCTGAAGCGTTTGCGGAAATGTCTGAACAGAAATCGCCGGCGGAACTGATCCGGACGGACGATATGTGCAGTACATTTGTTGATCCGGACATGGCGATTGACCGGTCTCAAATACCTGTAACAGGAAAAATACTGCAGTGTGAAATACAGACCCGCTGTTTAGTCCTGATCACGGAAGAGACTGACGGACGCCACTTTGTCAGCGTGACCCGGGACGAAAACGGTGCCTATCAGGCGGAACGCTCCGGGGTATTGCCGGAAACAGCCTATATGGATGATTGGCATAACAATGACGGTGAACTGCTGCTTGAATGGGACTGTCAGGCACAGAACGGCGCATGGATACTGGACAAGAACGGAAAATGGCAGCTGGCATTGGCTTCTTTCAGAAACGAGGGCAACTGTTGGCGCCCGGAATATGGCTGCGTTTGGAATAATTCGGATGGTGAGAACGCTTATATGTATGGCACACTCACTGTCCCGGATCTTATGAGCGGGAAACTGGCTGATCTGCCCGGAAACAAAGAGGAACTGATGGCTTGTATCGATACGGAAGGCTGGGCAGTTGTTAACAATCCAAATCCTGAAGACAGACTGTATCTCCGGAAAACCCCCGGGACAAGCGCCGAAGCTTTCGGCAAGTTCTGGAACGGGACTCCGGTACGGGTCCTGGAAACCAGGGGAGACTGGTGTCATGTGTCCATTGGGACAAACGGAGTGCTCGACGGCTGGATGAAGAAGAAATATCTTGCCTTTGGCAGTGATATGGATCCGGTTCGGAACGCATATCCTGATCTGATCCTGAAAGATGATATTGTACGCGCTTCCGATACGCATCAGACATGGAAGGATCCCCGGCTGACGGATCTTACCGACTGGGAACTGAGAAATGATGACCGGTATCACGTCATCGGTATTTCTGAAGCCCAAGGGAAGAAACCCGCAACGCTTATTGTTATAAATTATGACGGGGAAGCGGGTTATGTACCGTGCGCATGGTTCTGGGGAGGAAACGGTTAACCCGGCTATAAATGACCGGTAGTTTGCCACGCCTTTGATTATTTGCGTCAGTTGCGTCGCACGTTCTCAAGACGGATTACCTTTTGTTTTTTTGAATCGGACTGTGATATACTGTCTGACAGGGAGGGATGATGTATGAGCTTGGGAAAGAATATCTCACGGCGCCGTAATGAGCTGGGATGGACGCAGGAACTGCTGGCGGAGAAGATGGATGTCAGTTTCCAGACGGTCAGCCTTTGGGAACTGGATGAGTCTCTTCCGGCCACCCAGAAGCTGGAGCATCTTGCCGAAGTGCTGAATGTAAGGCTTGACCGGCTGTTTTCGGAAACGGAAAACAGTTGGGAATACCGTGACCGCATTTTTGACGCGGAGCATATGCATACCTTTCTGAAATCGGCAGCGGCTGTCAAAGGCTATACACAGACGCTGGCCGCGCTGGACAGAATACGGGAGTGGCATGCGGGGCAGATGAGGAAAAACAACAGAGGTGAAGCGACCGTACCCTATGTGACGCATCCTCTGACACTTGCCTGCCAGGCACTCGCGATGCGGATTGATACGGATGATGTGCTTGCCGCCCTGCTGCTGCATGACGCGGTGGAGGACTGCGATATCCGGCCGGATGAACTGCCGGCAGGAGAAACGGTCAGAAAAGCGGTCAGCCTGGTTTCATACAATACATATTCTGGCCCGAAGAGTGAGATCAAGGCAACCTATTACGCCAATATTCTTACGGATCCGCTGGCGTGCCTTGTGAAATGCATGGACCGGTGCAACAATCTGTCCGAAATGGCAATTGGCTTCAGCACGGAGAAAATGAAGACATATATCACGGAAACCGAAAAATATGTGCTTCCGGTACTTAAAAAGCTGAAGGAATGCCCGGAATACAATGACGCGGCATGGCAACTGCAGTATCAGATCGTGAGTTATCTGGAGATTTATAAAAGACTGGTGTGACAATCGCGGAAAGCGGATAAACGCACGGATGAAGTGAACAAAAACACAAAAGTATATATGATCACCGGAACGGCTGTATCGATTGCTCTCATATAAATTTCCCCCTTTTCTGCGGTTAACATGATTTTTCTGCTGATACGGATCGGGCTCATCCCGGTGGGGAACGGACTGTTCCGGCACGGTATCACCTCTCTTCAGGTAACAAAAAAACGGCGCGGACCGGTAAAGGCATATCTGATCATAGAAATATGTTACTTAATTAATTAATTCATGTCTGCTTAATCCTGTCAGATTGCGTTTTCAGGGCGCGTCGAATATAATATACATGTCAGGATTCAAAGACATCATGTGAAAGCTCAAATCCGCGGAGAACTTTCATATTCTGTTTGTGCCGGTACCGCGCCGGCATGGTGGCTATTATGAAAAACGTGACTATGCGCGATATCGGGGCCAGGCTCGGCGTCAGCACCGTTACCATTTCAAAGGCACTCGGCGGGAAAGACGGAGTCAGTGACGCGGTACGCGAGAAAATTATAGAAACAGCCAAACAGATGGGATACCATTATGCTTCCTCGTCAACTGAAACAAACAACGGTGTTGTAATCGGCATTCTGACGCCTGACCGTTCTTTCAGCGCGCCGTCCTTTTATTCGGATATGTACAGATCGCTTTTGAGAGAACTGACAGACGCCGGTATGCTCGGTGTTTTGGAAATTGTGTCGGAACAGGATGAGCTGGAGCTGAATATGCCGGCTGTGATGACCATACAGCGGGCAAACGGTTTTGTGCTGATGGGTCAGTTCAGTGAGGATTATGTTCAGGCTATGCTGGATACCGGTTATCCGATGGTTTTGCTTGATTTCAGCTTTGACGGGCCGGATGTTGACGCTGTGGTCAGTGACGGACAAAGCGGAACATTTCAACTGACGCGCTATCTTATTGACCACGGTCATAAGGAAATCGGATTTGTCGGAAATATTCACCGTACGAGCAGCATTATGGACCGCTACAGCGGCTATCTGAGAGCCATGGCTCTTTCCGCTCTCGCCGTGCGTCCGGAATATGTGATTCCGGATATGATGGATAAAGTCAATTACCTTACGGAATATTCACTGCCGGATCCCCTGCCGACTGCTTTGGTCTGCAACAATGATATTCTTGCGTTGAATATTTCAAAGATATTGGAAAAACGGGGGCTGCGGATTCCGGAAGATATTTCGGTTGTCGGTTTTGATGATTATCTGGGAACGCAGAAGAGTAACCCGTTTACAACCTATGCGGTGGACCGGCAGCATATGGCTCAGGTAACGGTGCGGAGACTTCAGGGCCGTATGAGGGACGGAATGGAAGGTCCGCTGCGTACTTCAGTGGGCGGATGGCTTGTTGAACGTTCGTCGGTAATGGATCTGAATACCGGTAAGGTATGCGGAAAAGAATACGAAAACACTGACGAATAATTAAATTGAGGCCGATACTTTGCGGATCAGCGGACAACTTTTCAGTTGTCCGTTTTTTCATGCTCCAAAATTTAAGTAAATAATTAATTAATATTGACTTAAAAAATAAAGCATAATATAATGGGCGCGAAAGGACACCGGATCAAATCCGGGTTTTGCCGCAGGGACGGCAAAAGGTTGGATTCCCCAAATTTCAAAACCCGTTTTCTGTGCGGAAGACGCGACTGTTAAGGAGTGAACTGTATGAGCAAGGTTAGAATTCTGAATACACCCGGTCTGCCGAATATTCCGTGGCAGGAACGTCCTGCCGGTGATACCCATGACGCCCCGGTCTGGCGCTACAGCGGAAACCCCATCACGGGGCGGAATCCGGCTCCGGGTGTGGCACGGATCTTCAACAGCGCGGTTGTGCCGTGGCAGGACGGGTTCATTGCCGTATTCCGCGGAGAACAGGTAAACGGGATTCCGCATGTCTACCAGGGAAGCAGCAAGGACGGAATTCATTGGAATATTGATCCGGAGAAGGTACCTTTTGTCAATGAAAAAGGTGAATCGTTCCTGCCGCTTTATGCTTACGATCCCAGACTGGTCAAAGTGGAGGACACTTATTACGCCATGTGGTGCCAGGATTTTTACGGTGCTTCCATCGGTATGGCAAAAACGAAGGATTTCAAAACATTTACCAGAGTTGAGAATCCGTATATCCCGTTCAACCGGAATGCCGTGCTGTTTCCGCGGAAAGTAAACGGCCGTTATCTGCTTCTTTCCAGACCGTCAGACAGCGGGCATACCCCGTTTGGTGATATCTGGCTGAGTCAGAGCCCGGACATGACCTTCTGGGGTATGCACAGGCATGTTATGAGCAGCGGCGGCCCCTGGTGGGAAGGCGTCAAGATCGGCAGCGGCGCCGCGCCCATAGAAACGAGCGAAGGCTGGCTGCTGTTCTACCACGGCGCGTCCAGCACGTGTAACGGACTGGTGTATTCCTTCGGCGCGGCGATTCTGGATATTAACGAACCCAGCAAGGTGCTGTACCGCTGCGAGAACTTCCTTCTGACTCCGGAAGAATGGTACGAGGAACGTGGATTTGTACCCAATGTGTGCTTCCCGTGCGCGACGCTGCAGGATCCGGATACCGGCCGTATCGCCATTTACTACGGGGCTGCCGATACCTATCTCGGCCTGGCTTTCACACAGGTCGATCTGCTGGTTGACTATATTAAAAACTACAGCAGGACAACCATCACCGATGAGGAGATCGGAATCCGCTGATCGGAAGTGAAAAGATGAATCAGATTTATCAGGAAATCCGCCGGGAACTGAATGAACATATCATCCCTTTCTGGAAAGACTTGCGGGATAACCGGAACGGCGGATATACCGGCCGGGTGGATTTTGATCTGACCCGGCATCCGGAGGCGGATAAGGGATGTATCCTGAACAGCCGGATCCTATGGTTTTTTTCGGCAGCCTATCGCCGGATGAAGGATGAAACGCTTCATAAAGAGGCGGACCACGCGTTTTCAATGCTGCTGCGGATGCTGGACCCGGAAAACGGAGGCGTTTTCTGGTCCGTTCATGCCGACGGTACGGTTTCGGATCCCACTAAACATACCTACAATCAGGCCTTCGCCATTTACGCCCTGTCGGAGTATTACCGCGCGACAGGAACGGAAAAAGCGCTGCTTCTGGCTCGCACCCTGTTTGAACTTGTTGAGGACAAATGCCGGGATGACGGCGGGTATCTGGAAGCCTTTACCGCGGACTGGAAGCCGGCCGGAAACGAGAAACTGAGTGAAAACGGGGTCATGGCGTACCGGACCATGAATACACTGCTTCATTTGCTGGAAGGCTACACCGGTTTATATGAAGCCGGCCGTGACGCGAAAGTGAAGGAACGGCTGAAGGAAATTGTGGAGCTGTGGGAGAAACATATCTATAACCGTGAACTTCACCGCCAGGAAGTGTTTTTTGATGCCGGATATCATTCTCTGATCGATCTGCACTCATTCGGACATGATATCGAAACCTCCTGGCTGATGGATCATACACTGGATGTGCTGAATGACGGTGACCTGACAAAGCGAATCCGCCCGCTCCTGATGGAAATGGCGGATCATACCCTGAAGGTCGCTTTTACAGATCACGGATTCGCGAATGAAAGCGAACGCGGTGTCATTGATACCCGGCGGATCTGGTGGGTGCAGGCGGAGGCTCTGGTCGGGTTCCTTAACGCTTGGAAACAGACCGGGGAGGATAAATACCTCGCGGCGGCGAAGAGCCAATGGCAATATATCCGGGATGTCCTGACCGATAAACGGCCGGGATCGGAGTGGTACTGGTATGTTGATGAAAACGGGATCCCTGCAGGGGAACCGATTGTTGAACCGTGGAAATGTCCGTACCATAACGGGCGAATGGCGCTGGAAGTATTAAGCCGATTGAAGGAGAACGGAAAATGACGTATGCTGAACTGAATGACCGTTACGAGACATTGATCGGGCGGAAAAACGAGATCAGTATGTCCTTTTACAACGGAATATATGACCGGTGGATAAATCCGGTACTGACAAGGGAGCATATCCCGCCTTTCTGGATGTACGATCCGGACCCGGCTTCCAATCCTTTTATGCTGCAGCGCCTGGGTGTCAACGCGGTATTCAACAGCGGTGCGATATGGCGGGACGGTCGCTTTTATCTGGTCGCCAGAGTGGAAGGGAATGACAGGAAGAGCTTTTTTGCTGTGGCGGAAAGTGATTCCGGTGTGGACGGATTCCGCTTCCGGGATGAGCCTGTACTTTTGCCGGATACCGAGAAAAATGAGACCAACGTGTATGACATGCGGCTGACCCAACATGAGGACGGATGGATCTATGGCGTTTTTTGCTCGGAAAGCAAGGATACCACCACCGATGACCTGTCAGCGGCAACCGCCGCGGCGGGGATCGTGCGGACACGCGACCTGAAAAACTGGGAGCGTCTGCCGAATCTTGTAACGCTTCGGTCACCGCAGCAGCGCAATGTCTGTTTGCATCCGGAGTTCGTGAACGGGAAGTATGCTTTCTATACCAGGCCGATGGACGGATTTATCGAAACCGGATCCGGAAGCGGGATCGGCTTCGGCCTGTGCGATGACATCACCCACGCGGTGATCGATACGGAAAAAATGACATCCGTACGGAAATATCATACAATCACCGAAGCCAAGAACGGCGCCGGCGCCGTTCCCATCAAAACAGGAAAAGGATGGATCCATATTGCTCACGGGGTCCGGAATACCGCGGCAGGTCTCCGCTATGTGATATATGCTTTTGCCACAGCTGCGGATGATCCGTCACGTGTGATTGCCGAACCGGGCGGCTACCTGATCGCACCGCTGGACGGTGAACGGGTAGGGGATGTCAGCAATGTTGTTTTTACAAATGGGGCCGCCGTGACTCCGGACGGAAAAGTGTACATATATTATGCCTCCAGCGATACCCGCCTGCATGTAGCAACGACCGATCTGGACCGGCTGGAGGACTATGTGTTCAACACTCCGGCTGACCCGGGCCGCAGCGTTGACTGCGTAAAACAGCGTATTGATTTCATTCACGCGAATCTTGCCTATCTGGAACGGAACAGGGCGAACGGGTGATTCACCGCGATCCGCCGTTGACTCTGCGGATATACTCATCGTTCGGGATCATCAGGGATTCCAGAGCCTGCACGGTGCCGGAACTGAGCGCACCGGTAAGGTCATATTCCTTTCCGGCTTCGCAGAAAAGCGCACGCTTCGGTTCCGAAACGGGAGTGGCTTCCGCAATGTTCATCAGCGGCGTCTCCGGGACGCAAACAGATGTCAGATTCGGGAAACATTTTGAAACGATCAGCTTTGCCGCATCGAAATTTCCTTCGGAATTCGGGAAGCCGCATCCGGAGATCATGACAGTCTTCAGCCTGCTGAAATCGAAGAAAGAGAGATGTCTGACGACACCGTTCTCTTCCTTCATTTTCATCTGAACGAGAGGAATAAGCCTGTCAATGACGGCTTTCAGGTGGGAAGGAAGACCGTAACAGTACAACGGAAAACTGATGACGATGAGATCCGTCTCAATGATTTTCCGGAGGATCGCATTCTGATCGTCATTGATGACGCACTGCCCGTCTCCCTTTGCCCAGCAGCCGAAACAGCCGTGACAGGGTGCGATTTTCTTTTCTATGACATTTACGATTTCGATCTCATGCACATTCCGGTCATTCAGTCCATCCAGAAAGGCTGTAGTGAGGCACATCGTATCGCTTATCTTTTTGGGGCTTCCGTTCAGTACCAGTACTTTCAATGTCAGATCCTCCTTTCATACAGTCCGTGATGATTGCAGTAGCAGAAAAGTTTTCCATGTCCGGCAATGCGGAAACGGCAGAACGCGTCCTGCTCCGGATAAAGCTTTTCCACCTGAATGCAGCTGTCTGTCGCGTAGGCGATAAAGCAGATGTAATGGGACTTTTCCATCGGATGGCTGACTGAAACGAAATACTCGCCGTCGATCTTTTCACAATGAATATTATGGTCCTGATCGCATTCCGCCGGTTCAAGAGGCGGCAGCGTGGTGCCGCAGCAACTGACAACAGCGCTGCCGACGGAATGAACCACATTGCCGCAGACCGGGCAGACATACCACTGTCCGCGCCTGATGTTGGCGGAAGTGTTGCGGTTCACAACCGTATAGCCGGATATGAACTCAATGAGGGATACATTGAGTGCCTTTGAAAGCGGCTCAAGAAGCGAGATGTCCGGCAACCCCTTCCCGTTTTCCCATTTCGAAACGGTTTTGTTACTGACGTTCAAAAGATCCGAGAGCTTCGCCTGCGTCATGTTTTCCTTTTTGCGCAGTGTCCGGATCATGTTACCGATGACATAGCTGTCCATAAAGCCACCTCCGTCGGTTCCATTGTATAGCAGCGTACGCTTTTTCACAATCTACCGTGCGTGGATATCGCGGAACCTGACATATGTATAAAAAAGACCGCGGCCCGCCACGCTTTCACAGATCAGGAAAGCATGACAGGCCGCGGTTTGTGTATCCTCACGGAATGAAAGAACGGTACCGGTATTTGCCGCGGCGGGAATCCTGCCCCGATGTTACCACATCAGGCTGTTGATATAATCGGTCAGCTTCTGCCGGTTATAGAACATGGCGGATTTCGGCAGGTAATAATGAGGCTCCACGCCCGCGTCCACACTGTAAAGGACGCCGTTGTTGCAGGTGTTGATACGGCGGCGTCCGCTGACGGCAAATAACGAACCGTCCGCTGTGCTCAGCACCTGCACCACGCAGGCTCCGCCGGTGCTGGCCTTGCCCAGCAGCGTTACTTTGCCGGAAGCGCGGAAGACGGCAGGCACCAGATTGCCACAGGAAAAGCTGTTGGGAGAAATGAGGCAGAAGAGATTTTTTGTTCTTACGCTGTCTCCGGAGTCATTGAAAACGTGGTTGAGGTTCGCGTCAAAGGTATACAGCGTGGAGGACTGACCGCCGGTAGCTGTATCTTCAATATACAGAGTATGGGTTCCCAGCGCCCATGCGCATACGCATACGGCCGCGTCGAGCGCTCCGCCGCCGTTGTTGCTCAGATCAATCACCACGTTTTCAACCGGGCTGTTTTCACGGTTGATCTGCCCGGCGGCATAGATCAGCAGATCCAGCGTGTCCGCTGTTTCGGCGAGCATGTTTTCGGGTATCTCCGCGGTGTAATAATCCTTAAACGCGTCCAGTGTGAAAATATCGAAGGTTACGTAGGCGGTGTTGCCTACTTCCTCATAGGCCGGTGTTCCTTCCGGATAGGCGGTCGTGCGGGCCGCGTTGTACTCTAATATGGCCATGAGCTTTGTAATCAAACCGACGGACATACCGTCCAGGTTCACTGCCGCGCTGCCGTATTCCGCGTAAGGAGAAGCAGCGACAAGGGAACTGTGACCGTCGGAAAAATGTTGCATGCACAGGCGTGACAGCGCGGAGTTGCTGACCTGAGCATCGGGATTCGTCAGATCCAGCACAAGACCGGAGCGGGTGAAGTAGTCCCGGAAATTTTCGATATTGTGCTCTTCTTTCAGACCGTAATGGAAATCCAGCGCCAGACACAGTTCGTTCAGGTTGAATTCGATCAACGCTTCACTGCGTTCCCGGACAGGTACGGAATAATACAATTCTCCCAGCGGTGTCTGCATCTGCATGGAATCAATCAATGCGGCGGAGGATGCCAGGACCGCGATCTGCCCGTTCCAGCACAGGGCTGTGCCGGTTCCGGTAAAGAATATGTCGCTGAAGGTCTGCAGGGGCAGATATCCCTTTTCGCCGGACACAGGAGTCGGAATTCCGTATTCCTTAAGATCAAACGCGGTATAGTTACCGTTGCAGGAGAAGGTGTTCTCATGGTTGATCAGGAAAACATCCGGGTCCTCGTTGCCGGACGCGTGTTTTCCGAGAACAAGCATGTCCAGCGGATTGACAGCGTTGGATCTGCTGACGAAAGCGTCATACTGGTTGAAACTTATCACGCTGTTTTCAAAATCGATAAGCGTATCGGCACCGTTTTCCCTGATCAGCAGGGCGTTTACACCCTGCTGATGCAAAGTGAGCTGATAGCCTTCGTCCATACAGAGATCATGACAGATATAATTGAGCAGGCGGCACATTTCATCCGCCGACACATAGGGGATCTCTTCATTTCCATCCGGAAAGACCAGATGAATCTCGTCCACATGCTCTATGTCATCCAGATACAGGGGGAATGTCTTTTCAGTCAGCGTTTCTTCCGCAAAAGCGGGAAGAAGGCCGCACAGCAGTATCGCGCACATGAGAAACGACAGAAATTTCTTTAACATACGTTTTCTCCTTTGCCCTGAAGAATCAACCGGCGCCGCGGGTTGCCGGACTTGATGGGATTATAATGGATATAAAGAAATCGTGTCAAGATTTTCTGGGACCTTTTCAGCACGGTTGCAATGAACGACGGAAAGGGATAAAATGTCCGTAATGCCGGAACCGGGAGGAAATGCCATGTTTGAAAAACAGCTCCGCTTTACGGAAAAGAATACACTTTTTCAATGTATCGTGTTCATCCTGCTGACGATCAGCCTGTGCCTGTGCATTGTACAGGTGGATGTTTACGGACCCGAGAATATCCCGGCCGATCATGTGCTGAACATCACGCTGGACCTGTTCTGCATGGCTGTGCTGCTGATTCTGCTGATGACCGGTATACTTGAAAGAAACGAGTCGCGTGCCAATCACGCGCTGCTGCGCTTTATCTGCATGCTGCATCTGGTCATTTTCCTTGACCTGTGCACATGGTCCGTTTCCGGACTGGCGGATCACGTCAGAACGCATCTTGTGCTGACAACGTTGTATTATATCGTGCAGGGAATCACGCTGTTCTGCTTCTGGCAGTATTTCCGCTTTGAGCAGAAGCTGGAAGACAGACTCGCGGATACCGTGAACCGTGCTCTTTTTGATCTGATGCTGCTGTATATCGCGGCGGTGATCGTCAACAGCTTTACCGGATATATCTTTACGATTTCACCGGACGGCGAACTGATCAAGCAATCTTTTTATCCGCTCGTTTATCTGGGCGCGCTGCTTGTGCTGACGATGCTGAACTACTATATCTTTACAACACGCATGCGCCGCGGCGAGCGTTTCCTGTGGCTGCAGTATGAGATTCTGCCTGTGATCGGGTCCGGCATTGAGATGCTTTTCCCGGAAACCAATCTGACGCACACGGCCATGGTGATTGCCATCCTGATCATCCAGAGCAATATCCATCTGCAGCGTCAGCGCCGCCTGAAGGAGCAGGAGGCAAAGCTGGCCGAGCAGAATGTCGCCATTATGATCAGCCAGATTCAGCCGCATTTTCTGTACAACTCGCTGACAACCATCAGCAACCTTTGCCGCAAGGACCCGGAAGCGGCGGAGGAAGTGACGGTTGAGTTTTCCCAGTACCTGCGGATGAACCTTGATTCCCTGAAGATCACTACGCCGATTCCCGTCAGCCGGGAACTGGACCACGTGAGAATTTATCTGGAGCTGGAGCAGCGCCGCTTCGGCGAAAAGCTGAATGTGGAATACGATATCCGGGAAACCGGGTTCACGCTGCCGGCGCTGAGCCTGCAGCCCATTGTGGAAAACAGCGTAAAGCACGGCATCTGCGAAAAGGAATGCCCCGGTACGGTATGCATTTCCACCGAAAAGACGGACAGAGGCTTCCTGGTTACCGTGAAGGATGACGGCGTGGGCTTCGATATGAACGCGCCTGTGAAACAGGATAACCGCAGCCACGTGGGCATGGGTAATGTGCGTGACCGCCTCGCGAGCATGAGCCACGCGTCCATGGAGATCATCAGCAGCCCCGGAAACGGCTGTGAAACAAGAATTCTGATCCCGGCCGATCAGGCGATTAAGCGGTAGGAAAGAGATAACGCTTGCGTTTCATCCGCGGGCGGTGTATACTTGAACCAACATATACATTATCGTTCATGATATTCTTTATAAGGGGTTGAAGAAATGAAAAAGGCATCCATGATTCTGGACAGGGACTATGCGATCGGTCAGATTGACCCGCGGATTTACGGCAGCTTTATCGAGCATCTGGGCCGCGCGGTATATGGCGGTATCTATGAGCCGGATCATCCGACCGCGGACGAGAACGGTTTCCGTACGGACGTAATCGATCTGGTGAAAAAGCTGGGCGTGCCGGTGGTGCGTTATCCCGGCGGTAACTTTGTATCCGGCTTCAACTGGGAGGATTCGATCGGCCCGCGCGATCAGCGGCCGAAGAGGCTTGATCTGGCATGGTCCACCACGGAAACCAACGAGGTCGGCCTGCATGAATTCTGCAGCTGGGCGAAGAAAGCCGGTTCACAGGTTATGTACGCGGTGAACCTCGGCACACGCGGACCGGATGAAGCACGTCAGGTTGTGGAATACGCGAATCATAAGGGCGGCAGTTACTGGTCCGATCTGCGTATCAAAAACGGCGCGAAGGATCCTTTTGATATCAGACTGTGGTGCCTGGGCAACGAGATGGACGGCCCGTGGCAGATCGGCCATAAAACCGCGTATGAATACGGGCGGATTGCCAATGAGGCTGCCAAGGTCATGAAGTGGGTCGATCCTTCCATTGAGTGTGTGGCCTGCGGCAGCGCGGCGCATGACATGCCCACCTACGGCGCGTGGGAATACGAGATGCTGAACGAGTGCTATGACAATGTGGATTATGTATCACTGCACCGGTATTACGGCAATCCCACGAATGATACGCCGGGCTTCCTCGCGCGGAATATGGATCTGGATGCTTTCATCAAGGAAGTCATTTCCATCTGTGACTGTGTGCGCGGACGGAAGCACGCGAAGAAACAGCTGAACCTGAGCTTCGACGAGTGGAACGTGTGGTATCATTCCAACCAGCAGGATCAGGAAGTATGGAAGGCGGACAAGTGGGGCCGTGCCCTGCCGTTGCTGGAGGATGTATACAACTTTGAAGACGCGCTGCTGTGCGGCAGCATGCTGATCACCTTCCTGCGCAACGCGGACCGTGTGAAGGTCGCCTGCCTGGCGCAGCTGGTGAACGTGATTGCCCCGATTATGACCCGTAACGGCGGAGGCGCGTGGGCACAGACGATCTACTGGCCGCTGATGCACGCGAGCAAATACGGCCGCGGCACCGCGCTGCGCCCGATCGTGAACAGCCCCGTGTATGACTGCCGCGACTATGAGAAGGTTCCGTATGTTGAGGCGACCGCGACAATGGACGAAGCCGGCAATGTAACGATCTTCGCCGTAAACCGCGACAGTGAGGATGACATAGAGTTCAGCTGCGATCTGCGTGCCTTCGGCGACCTGAAGACCGGCGAGCATATCCTGCTGCATCATGACGATGTGAAGGCTGTGAACACCGAGAGCAATCCGGACAATGTGAAACCCGTATCCGGCAAGGGCGGAAAACTGGACGGAGGACTGTTCACCGTTGTGTTGCCGAAACTGAGCTGGAACGTGATCCGGCTGGTGAAGTAAATAACAGGGCAGGCCCGTGAAGGCCTGCCGTCTGATGAAAACGGAGCGTACCGTGTATGATACGCCCCGTTTTTTTACGGGTCAGGTTCGTAATAAGGCGCTTCCACAAACCAGCGGCCGACGCTTGCCTCCGGGTCCGCGTCGGTGGGACGCTCGAAAAACAGGAAACGCTCCCGCCCTTCTGTGAGAATGGTATACCGGTCCCCCTGTCCGCCGGCTTTCAGTGCCGGCGCCGGTGTGATGCTCCGGACCTTTGTGATTTCAAAAGTCTGATCATCGGTCCAGTGGATTACCCGGGGCAGCATGGTGCCGTCGGCCGTCATGGCCACATCCACATCCACATACTGCTTTTTATACTTTGTCATCTGCCGCACCTCCCGCACGGTAGGCGGCGATTTCTTTTTCCGCCGCGAGGTCATCCTCATCCAGAATACCGATAACACGCCCGATGGCACGGATCTCGTCATATCCGGAGGCGGCCATCAGGGGAAACGCGGGATTGAAAGAATGAAGCCCGTCTTCACGGTACTCCTTCATATACAGTGCTCCGTCCGCCTGAAACACACCGACATCGCCGGGTACCATGCGGCTGCCGCAGCGGCAGAGCGCGACAATGCAGTGATCCGGGTAAACCGGGGCCATGCTGGTGCCGTTGACACGGAAAAGCATATCGGCACGGCGCGTAAGCGGTGTGCTGTGCACGTAAACGGGTTCGCAACGGCCTTCAATTCCGTAATCGGCAGTACCGGCGGCAACCGCGTCCTCCGCGAAGGGAAGCAGCAACAGCCGGACCGGCTTTGCCGCAGGAAGAGGAGAATGCCTGTGTTCACCCACGGCATGCGCCAGGGAAAGCAGAAGACGCCTGTCCTCCTGCCCGAGGGAACGGTAAACACGGAGCAGGGAACGCTCATCCGGGTCAGCCGTATCACCTGAAAAAAAGGCGGAAACGGATACGCGCAGCGCGGCGCACAGCGCGGGCAGGCACGCGATATCCGGCCGTGTGCGGCCGGCTTCCCAGTTGGCGACGGCGCTGCGGCCGACACCGAGCGCGGACGCGAGCTCCGCCTGCGAAAGACCGGCCTGCGTGCGCAGGCGGCGGATGCGCGCGTCCAGCCCGGAACCGGCATCAAAAGAATCGGCTTTTTTACGCGGCATAGCGAACCACATCCTTGATAAATGTCATTAACTGTGAACAGTATATTCCGTGCAAGATGCAAAGTCAAGAAAAAACATCATAAAAAATGACTTTTCGATGAAAAACAGGCTTGAAAAAGTCACGGATAATGACATATAATGCGGATGAACGGGAGGTGGATATGATGATGGTTCTGCATTCGGACGCGAACTGTTTTTACGCGTCTGTGGAAATGGTGGAGCGCCCGGAACTGCGGGATACCGCCATGGCGGTATGCGGAGATACAGAGCAGCGGCACGGTATTGTGCTTACGGCCAGCTATCCGGCCAAGCGCCGCGGTGTGAAAACGGGCATGGCGAACTGGCAGGCGAAGCAGACCTGTCCGGGGCTGATCATTGTATCGCCGAGGTATGACCTGTATCTGAAATATTCGCATCTGCTCCGCCGGATTTATACGCGTTACAGTGACCGCGTGGAATCCTTCGGGATGGACGAATGCTGGATTGAGCTGGATTGCAATGAAAAAGACGCGGTGGAAACGGCTGAACTGATCCGCAGGCAGGTGCGGGAGGAAACGGGACTGACGGTATCCGTCGGCGTGTCCTTTACCAAGGCGCTCGCGAAGCTCGGCAGCGACATGAAGAAACCGGACGCCGTGACCGTGCTCGGGCGCGGTACATTCCGGGAAAAAACACGCGATCTGCCGGTGTCCGATCTGCTGTATGTGGGTCCGGCGACAACAAGGAAACTGTGCAGGCTCGGTATCATGACAATCGGCCAGCTGGCGGAGATGCCGGAAGATGTGATTGTACGCCTGATGGGCAAAAACGGATACATGATCCGTTCCTTTGCCCGCGGGGAGGACGGGTATCCGGTGGCGGACCGGGATTACCGGCCGGAACCGAAATCAGTCGGCCACGGCGCGACCGGTGTACGCGATCTGGAAAACAACGGCGAGATCTGGCGCGCGCTGTACGAGTTGTCGCAGGATGTGGGACACAGGTTGATCCGGCACGATCTGCGTACGAAAGTTGTGTTTCTGTATGTGAAGGACAATGAGCTGTGGATGCGGTCGTACCGTATTCCGCTGGCCCGGCCGACGCAGAGCCCGCTGATTATCGCGCAGGCGGCGTATGACCGTTTTCGTGCCGATTACGATTGGGCGCGGCCCGTTCGCGCGCTCACGGTAACGGCCTGCGAGCTGAAGGACGCGAATCTGCCGCGTCAGCTGGATTTATTCAATGATGAGATAACGGCGGAACGGCGGGAACAGGCGGATAAAGCCGTGGACGGGCTGCGGTGCCGCTACGGCATGAACATTATCCGGGCCGGGTGCATGATCGGTACGGATCTCGCGCTCGCGACGGATGAATGCGAAAAGGTGACCATGCCCGGGATGATCTTCCGCTGAACCGGTTTGCCTTGAATGTGTTTCCGTGATATACTTTTATGAGAACATAACTGATACGGAGGCGCTCTTTCTATGCATATCACGGTCGTGAACGGCAGCCCGAAGGGTGAATACAGTATTACACTGCAAACGGTGCTGTATATCATGAAACATCATCCGGAACATACCTTTGAGGTGCTGCACGCCGGCAAAACCGTAAAAACGCTTGAAAAGGACATGACGCCCGTGACGGACGCGCTGAAAAGGGCGGATATGATTCTGTTTTCCTATCCGGTATATACATTTCTGGCACCGTCACAGCTGCACCGTTTTATTGAACTGATCAAGGAAAACAATATTGACCTGAACGGGAAGATTGCAACACAGATTACAACATCCAAGCATTTTTACGATGTGACGGCTCACCGGTATATCCGGGATAACTGCGCGGACCTCGGCATGAAGCAGATTAAAGGCTTGTCCGCGGATATGGATGATCTGTTGACTGAAAAGGGCAGGAAGGACGCGCTGCGGTTCTTTGACCATGTGCTGTGGTGTACGGAGCATAATGTTTATGAAACGGACGCGCCGGTGTTGTCCGGCGGAAAATGCGCGCGTGCGTCCGTGCCGGATGCGCGTGTGAAGCAGCCCGGCGCGCGGACAGTGATCGTTGCCGACCTGCAGGAGGAGGATGACGCGCTGCGCGCCATGATCGACCGTTTCCGCGCGGTATTGCCCATGGAATCGGAAGTGGTTAATATCCGCGAATTCCCGTTCCGGGGCGGATGTATCTCCTGTTTTAACTGCGCCGCTGACGGAACCTGTGTTTATAAAGACGGGTTTGATGATCTCCTTCGCGGAAAAATCCAGACCGCGGACGCGATCGTGATCGCTTTCAGCATCAGGGATCACTCAATGGGCGCGCGGTTCAAGATGTATGATGACCGGCAGTTCTGCAACGGCCATCGTACGGTAACGGAAGGCACTCCGTTTGGCTATCTGGTACACGGAAATCTGTCGGCGGAGGAAAATCTGCGCACGGTGATTGACGGCAGAGCACAGGTGGGAGGCAATTTTCTCGCGGGTGTCGCCTGTGATGAAAAAGATCCGGACAGCGCGATTGACAGGCTTGCACTGGTGTTGGACCGTGCCGCACGGGAAAAGTACACGCAGCCTCCGGATTTCCTCGGCGTGGGCGGTATGAAAATCTTCCGGGATCTGATCTGGCTGATGCAGGGACTGATGAAGGCTGACCACCGGTTCTTCAAATCTCACGGGCAGTATGACTTCCCGCAGAAAAAGCGCGGTACGATGATGAAAATGTATCTTGTCGGCGCGCTGATGACCAATAAAAAGCTTCGCGCCAAAGCGGGCGGAAAGATCAATGACGGTATGATTCAGCCGTATAAGAAAGTACTGGAGGAAAAGTGAGGCATATGAAGTATGTAATTGCGTCAGATATTCACGGCAGCGTGTACTGGTGCGGGAAACTGGCCGACCGGTTTTCGGAGGAACAGGCGGACCGGTTGATTCTGCTCGGGGATCTGCTGTATCACGGTCCGCGGAATGACCTGCCTGAGGCGTATGACCCGAAGCGTGTAATCACGCTGCTGTCCGGGCTGAAGGACAGAATCCTCTGTGTGCGCGGCAACTGTGAGGCAGAAGTGGATCAGATGGTGCTGCCGTTTCCGGTGACGGCGGAATTCGCGGCGCTGGAGGTAAGCGGGAAACTCATGTATATTACGCACGGGCACAGGTACAACATCGGAAATCCGCCGCCGCTGCGGAACGGGGATATTCTTGTATACGGTCATACGCATGTTCCGCTGTGTGAGGAGAAGGACGGCGTCATTTTCATGAATCCGGGTTCGGTTTCGATTCCGAAGGAAAACAGCGCGCACGGATACATGACGCTGGAGGACGGAAGGTTCCTGTGGAAGGATCTGAACGGGAAAGTTTACATGCAATATGTGTTGTGAACGGGTGACACAAAAAAGTGCTGGACAAAAGGATTTCTTTTTGATACAATCTTCGTTGCTGGATATGCCGATGTGGCTCAGTTGGTAGAGCAGCCGATTCGTAATCAGCAGGTCAGGGGTTCGAGTCCCCTCATCGGCTCCAGCAACGAGGTGTAGCGCAGTTTGGTAGCGCGTTTGGTTCGGGACCAAAAGGCCGCGGGTTCGAATCCCGCCACTTCGACGAGTGGAACCCCTTGAAATATAAGCGTTTCAGGGGGTTCCACTTTTTTACTACCCCCATTACTACCCCCATTCATACCCCCACGGGTATCTGAGAGCCTTGTAAATCCTTGATGAACGAGGTCATGCGATTTGCAGAATCAGAACGCTGGAAAGCGACTTAAAGCGTAGTGTGGCGCTGTGAAGGGAGTGGCACTGCGAAGCGTCGCCCTTTTTTTGTTGGCAAAAAAGGAGGTCAATTGAAGGTCAATTGAGGTCAATTGAGGTCGATTGAAGGTCGATTGAAGGTCGATTGAAGGTCGATTGAAAAAGTACATACTTTGAGGAAAGCGCTTAATACGGCCCCAAACTCGTTCGGAAAAGTGCAGAATATGCTTGTAAACTCGTTTGGAAAAGTGTACACTGTTTGTGG
>JAKSQH010000031.1 GCA_024404245.1 Clostridia bacterium | reverse complement strand
CAGGAGGGAAAACCAATGGCAAAGGGACATTATGAACGGACTAAGCCCCATGTAAACATCGGTACGATCGGTCACGTTGACCACGGCAAGACTACCCTGACCGCTGCCATCACCATGACGCTGGCCCAGAAGGGCGAAGCGCAGGCGATGCGTTACGACGAAATCGACAAGGCTCCCGAAGAAAAGGCCCGCGGAATTACGATCAACACCGCTCACGTTGAATACGAAACCGCCAGCCGTCACTATGCTCATGTTGACTGCCCCGGCCACGCCGACTACGTCAAGAACATGATCACCGGTGCTGCCCAGATGGACGGCGCTATCCTGGTAGTTTCCGCTCCCGACGGCCCGATGCCCCAGACCCGTGAGCACATCCTGCTTGCCCGTCAGGTCGGCGTGCCTTACATCGTAGTCTTCATGAACAAGACTGACATGATGGACGACGAAGAACTGCTCGAGCTGGTTGAGATGGAAATCCGTGAACTGCTGAGCAGCTACAGCTTCCCGGGCGATGACATCCCGATCATCAAGGGATCCGCTCTGAAGGCTCTGGAATACATCACCAACGGCGGCACCGACGTGGACAACTGCGACGAGTGCAAGTGCATCTGGGAACTGATGGCTGCTGTTGACAGCTACATCCCCGAACCCGCCCGTGCGACGGATCAGCCCTTCCTGATGCCCGTTGAAGACGTGTTCAGCATTTCCGGCCGCGGCACCGTTGCTACCGGCCGTGTCGAGCGCGGTACCGTTAAGGTATCCGATCAGGTTGAAATCGTCGGCCTGATGGACAAAGCCCGCAGCACCGTAGTTACCGGTGTTGAAATGTTCCACAAGCTGCTGGACCAGGCGGAAGCCGGCGACAACATCGGCGCTCTGCTGCGCGGTGTACAGCGCACTGAAATCGAACGCGGCCAGGTGCTGGCGAAGCCCGGCAGCATCAAGCCCCACACCCACTGCATCGGCCAGGTTTACGTACTGACCAAGGAAGAGGGCGGCCGTCATACTCCTTTCTTCAACGGCTACCGTCCCCAGTTCTACTTCCGTACCACCGACGTTACCGGCAACATCAAGCTGCCCGACGGCGTTGAGATGGTAATGCCCGGCGACAACATCGACATGGAAATCACCCTGATCACTCCCATCGCTATGGAGCAGGGCCTCCGCTTCGCTATCCGTGAAGGCGGCCGTACCGTCGGTTCCGGCGTTGTTGCCAAGGTCATCGAATAATTCTTCCGATAAGATCGGGGCTGCTGCTTACGCAGCAGCCCCTTTTTACTGAAAGGATGAGCGGCTATGTATCATTATAAATGCAGAGGCACCTGCTCAATGCAGATTGATCTCGAAATTGAAAACGGAACCATCACCCACTGCGCGTTTATCGGCGGCTGCCGCGGCAACACCCAGGGTGTCGCGAAGCTGGTAACCGGCCGTAACGCCGATGAAGTTGCCGCTGAGCTGGAAGGCATCCAGTGCCGCGGCGGCACATCCTGCCCGGATCAGCTTTCCAAAGCGATCCGCAGCTATCCCGGCTGACAAATGTCCCGCGTTTAAGGAGGATCCCCTTGGCACAGTCAGAAGAAAATATCCCGTCAAGCTTTGAAAATATGGACCTTTCCAAAGAAATCCTGCGTGCCGTGCACGAAATGGGCTTTACGGAACCGTCCACCGTTCAGGCAAAAACCATACCGCTTATGATGGCCGGAACGGATATCAACGCCATCGCGCCGACCGGCACCGGTAAAACATGCGCGTTCGGCATTCCCATGCTGGAGTACGTTCAGCTGAATGACGGACGCATTCAGGAAATCGTTCTCGCGCCCACCCGTGAACTGGCCCTGCAGATCGGTGACGAACTGACCCAGCTCGCTCACTTTATCAAAGGCGTAAGAATCGCCGTGATCTACGGCGGGCAATCCATTTCACGCCAGCTGAACGCGCTGAAGCGCAAGCCGCAGATTGTGGTCGCGACGCCGGGCCGCCTGCTGGATCATATGCAGCGCGGCAATGTCCGGCTGGACGCGGTTCACACCATGGTGCTGGACGAAGCCGATGAAATGCTCAACATGGGCTTTGTGAAAGATGTTACGAAGATCATCGAAGCAACGCCGCCGGAGCGTCAGCTGGTGCTGTTTTCCGCTACAACCAACCGCGACGTGCTGACAATCGCCTGGAAATATCAGCATGACCCGGTTGAAATCACCGTGGAAGCCACCAAAGAGGACCGGCCGCAGATCACACAGTACGTTATCGCCACAGAGCAGGAACGGAAAATCTCCGACCTTCTGTATCTGCTGGACGCGGATGTGTATCAGCGCGTCATGATCTTCTGCAATACGAAATTCATGACCGATAAGCTCACTTCCCGCCTGCAGAAGGAAGGCTACAACGCCGAATGCCTGCACGGGGATATTCCGCAGAGCCGGCGTAACGTGGTCATGAATGATTTCAGGCGCGGAAAATTCCCGATTCTCGTCTCAACGGATGTTGCCGCCCGCGGTATTGACGTTGATGACGTGGAAGCTGTAATCAACTTTGATCTGCCGAATGAGAATGAGTATTACCTGCACAGGATCGGCCGTACCGGACGCGCGCATAAACACGGCGTGAGTTTTTCACTGGTTTCGTTCCGTGAAAGTGTCAGAATGGATGAGATTCTGAAATACATGATCTCCTCCCCCACACCGCTTCACTTTGAGGACGGCATTCTCCGATCCGCCGATGAAACACCGTTCTTTGATCATATCTGATTTTCGCGCATGCAAAAACCGCTCCTTTCGGAGCGGTTTTTGTGTGTCGGTCGCTACTGATCAGCCACGGCGGGCAGCAAAGCATTCGCTGCAGAACACGGGACGATCTTCCCGGGGCTGGAAGGGAACCTGAGTCGCTTTTCCGCACTCAGCGCACACAGCGTCAAACATCTGACGGGGCGCGCCGTTGCCGGCGGGACGGCTGGCCTTCCGGGCCTGACGGCAAGCCTTGCAGCGGGTGGGCTCGTTCTGGAATCCCTTTTCGGCGTAGAATTCCTGTTCACCGGCGGTGAAAACGAACTCAGCACCACAGTCTTTGCATACCAGCGTCTTGTCTTCGTACATGGTTAGGTGACCCCCTGGATAAATAAGATAGGCGTTCCCCCGGCTGACCTGATCTTTGACCCCACACACGCCGTCTGGAAGGTAGCTCTGCGCTTCACGCGCCCTCACGCGCTTCTCTCGGGCTTTCACCCGGACGGACTTACATCTAGACCGCACCATGCTCCCCGCCGCTTTGGGCGGATTACGTGGACCGTTTAGCCTGCGACTGGCATCGGCTTGCAACCACAGACCCGAAGGAATCAACCGACGTCATTATATGACGTGAATGTTTAAAAAGCAAGCATTTTTTTACAATCTTACTTCTTTTGCCCATAATACGCGTTCGGACCGTGTTTACGCATGAAATGTTTTTCCTTTACATATTCTGGAAGGCACTCTCTCGTCTGCTCCGCGGGCAGCGCTTCCGTATGCCATGCCATCATGGCAACTTCCTCAAGCACAACCGCGTTGTGCACAGCTTCCATCGCGTCCTTTCCCCACGCGAAGGGGCCGTGATGGCGTGCCAGTACGCACGGCACATGCTGCGGGTTCAGTCCGTTGTCTTCAAAATGTGCCGCGATCACCCTGCCGGTTTCCAGTTCATACGCGCGTTCCACTTCCTCCGCGGTCAGGTCCCTGCAGCATGGAACCGCGCCGTAGATATAATCCGCGTGCGTTGTGCCGTAAGCGGGAATGTCGCGCCCGCTCTGCGCCCAGATCGTCGCCCAGCGGCTGTGTGTGTGCACAACACCGCCGATATTCGCGAAACGGCGGTACAGTTCTGCATGCGTCGGCGTATCGGAAGAGGGATTCATATCCCCTTCCACCTTATTGCCGTTCAGATCCATTACCACCAGATCCTCAGGCTTCAGTTCCTCATAGGGTACGCCGCTGGGCTTGATGACAAACAGGCCCTTTTCGCGGTCGATTCCGGATACATTGCCCCATGTGAACGTTACCAGGTGATATGCCGGCAGCAGCATGTTCGCCTCATAAACCTGTTTTTTCAGTTCCTCCAACATAACGGTATTTCCTCCTTATCAGTCACCGAGACGCAAATCCCGGAATGTTCCCAGATCACCGTTTGCCCAGTGCTTGCGGCACAGGGATACGTATGATTCATTGCCGCCGAGCACAATCTGCTCGCCTTCCTTCACAACCCTGCCGCCGATTACGCGCGTGTTGCACGTGGCTTTCTTGCCGCACCAGCAGATCGTTTTCACTTCCTCAATCGTGTCCGCCCATGCCATCAGCCACTTGCTGCCTTCAAAAAACTCACCGCGGAAATCAGCCCGCAGCCCGTAGGCGATCACGGGAATACTGAGGTCATCCACAATGTGCACAAGCGTCTCCACCTGCGCCTTCGTCAGGAACTGCGCCTCGTCCACAATCACGCAGTCATACTGCTTCACAAGCTCATCGCTCGTCAGTTCCTCCATAAAGACGCATTCGGTGCTCAGCCCGCAGCGGCTTTTCACCACACGCTCGCCGTCCCGGTTGTCAAGCTGCGGCTTTACCATCAGCACCTTCTGGTTCCGCTCATGATAATTATACTGAACCATGATCGCGTTCGCGGTCTTGCTGGACCCCATCGCTCCGTAACGATAATACAATTTGGCCATATCATGTTCCCCTTCCGGATAACTGCATCAAGTTTAGCATTTTTCCGTTCAAAAGGCAATGAAAAACGGACGCGTGTCACCGCGTCCGCGTGGTTTTTTATTCGTTCACAATTCTGATTGCGCCGTCCTCCGCCGTCAGCAGAATCGTTTTACCGATCTCCACATTCCCTGCCAGCAGTTCCTCGCTCAGCCGGTCCTCAACCGTTCGCTGGATCAGCCTGCGCAGCGGACGCGCGCCGTATACGGGATCATACCCTTCTTTGGAAAGCGCTTCAACCGCCGGGTCGTCCCAGGTGAGGTGAATATCGCAGTCATTCAGCCTGGCCGCGACCTGCCCCAGCATCAGCCGGGCGATCTCACCGATCTCGCTCTCCGTCAGCGCGTGGAACACGATCAGCTCGTCAACGCGGTTGATGAATTCCGGCCGGAAAACCTCCTTAACCTCCTTCATCACCGCTTCCTTCATGCTTTCGTAGCTGCGTGCCTCATTGCCGCCCGAGGAAGCGCCGAATCCCATCGCGCGCCCGCTGCTGATGCTGTGCGCGCCGGCGTTGCTCGTCATCACAACAATGGTGTTTTTGAAGCTCACAACCCTGCCGGTATTGTCCGTCAGGCGGCCGTCATCCAGAATCTGCAGCAGAATATTGAACACATCCGGATGCGCCTTCTCAATTTCATCCAGCAGCACCACACTGTACGGCTTGCGGCGCACAGCCTCTGTCAGCTGGCCGCCCTCCTCGTAGCCGACATATCCGGGCGGTGAACCGACGAGCCTGGATACCGTGTGCTTCTCCATGTACTCGCTCATATCCAGGCGGATCACCGCGTCCTCGTCCCCGAACATCGCTTCGCCGAGCGCCCGGCACAGCTCCGTTTTGCCGACGCCGGTCGGGCCCAGGAAGATAAAGCTGCCGATAGGCCGGTGCGGATCCTTGAGGCCCGCTCTGGCTCTCCTGATTGCCCTCGAGACGGCGCTCACTGCCTCCTCCTGGCCAATGAGGCGCTTATGCAGCGTCTCCTCAAGATGCATCAGCCGCTGAGACTCCTGCTCCGTCATTCTGCTGACCGGGATACCGGTCCATCCCGCGACCACATCCGCGATATCGTCCGCGGTCACTTCATCACGCGCGCTGGCCTGCGCCTTGGCCCATTCGGCGCGCTTTTCGCCGATCTCCTTTTTCAGCCGCAGTTCCTGATCGCGCAGGGATGCCGCCTTTTCAAAATCCTGATGCGAGATGGCTTCCTTTTTCTCAATCACCAGTTCTTCCAGCCGCTTCTCCTGTTCACGCACATCCGGCGGCGCGGTGAATGTCTGAATCCTCACGCGTGAAGCGGCCTCGTCCATCAGGTCAATGGCCTTATCCGGCAGAAAGCGGTCCGGAATGTAACGTTCGGACAGCTTAACAGCCGCCTCAAGCGCGCCGTCCGTAATGCGAATCTTGTGATGCGCTTCATAGCGGTCCCGCAGGCCGTGCAGAATTTCAACGGTTTCCTCCGTTGTCGGCTCGCCCACGGTAACCGGCTGGAAGCGCCGTTCCAGCGCCGCGTCCTTTTCAAAATGCTTGCGGTACTCATCCAGCGTGGTGGCACCGATGCACTGAATCTCCCCGCGGCTCAGCGCCGGCTTCATGATGTTTGCCGCGTCCAGGCTGCCCTCGGAAGCGCCGGCGCCCACAATCGTGTGAATCTCGTCAATGAACAGCAGAATATTGCCGGCCTTATGGATTTCATCCATCACCGCTTTCAGTCTTTCCTCAAACTCGCCGCGGTACTTGCTTCCGGCAATCATACTGCCGATATCCAGGCTCATCACCCGTTTGCCGATCAGCATCTCAGGCACGTTCCCCGCCGCGATGCGCTGCGCCAGCCCTTCCGCCACGGCGCTTTTGCCTACGCCCGGCTCACCGATCAGCACAGGGTTGTTCTTGGTTCTGCGGATCAGAATCTGAATAATCCTTTGAATCTCCCGCTCACGGCCGATCACGGGATCAAGCTCATTCTTCTCCGCCGCGGCCGTCAGATCACGGCTGTACTTATCCAGCACGGTTTCTTTTCCGCCGGCGCGTCCGCGCTGCGGCTGAGCCGGCCTCGCGCCCACAGGCTGGCGGTTGTTCTTCTCATTCTCCGCGGATTCGCGCATTCTGAGCAACTGCTGTTCGGTCGCCGCGGAAAAATCCACGCCCGCCTCACGCATGATCGCCGCCGCTGTGGAATCATCCTCGCCCAGCAGCGCGAGCCAGAAATGCTCCATCGTCACAAAGTTCTGGCCGAGCTTTCTGGATTCCAGAATACTGCGTTCCATCAGTTTCTTCGCGCGGGGGCTCAGTTCGGGCTTCACGGGTGCTTCCTGTTCCGCTTCTTCGGTATTTTCACGGTTTTCGGTTATCACCCGCAGCACGTAGTCAGCGTCCATTTTATCCGCGACTGCCTGAGGCACTGTTTCGGGATCTTTCATCAGGCTCATCAGAATATGCTCCGTGCCGACCAGATCATCCCGCAGGTCTATGGCGATCTGCCTCGCCACACCCATCATCCGCTGCACGCGCTGGGTGAACTTGCCGAACACCGGCAGCGCCATCGCGCCGCTTGAGACCTTTCCGCCCGTAATCGCGCTCAGTACGGAACTGAGCAGGTTCTGCACATTGCCCTTCACCACATCCGCGTTCATGCGGTTCATGCACTCCGCGCACAGATGCCTTGTTTTCATTTCATCACCGGCCATCACCGTTACGGTGAATGTAGCCTCATTGACTCCGCATTCTTCGCAAAGCATTGCTCCGCCTCCTTTATTCATCGCGTTTACGCGCGGAAAGCGCCGTCAGCATCGTACGCATTTCCCGCGCGCGTATCGCGTCCTTGATTCCTTCCGTCACAGGCACCGCGAGCGCCTGCGCGCTTACGGCCGCCGCCATGATCGCCGCTTCATTCTCGGTTACCAGCCCCTGCTCACGCAGTTGAATAATCAGCCGGACCGCTTCCGTTTCCGTTATGGAACTGCCGATTCGCTCATTCAGCAGATACAGGATCTGCTGCGCGCCCGGTCTGACCACACGCACAATGCGGATGTATCCCCCGCCGCCGCGCCGGCTCTCCGTCACATAACCGTGGTCCGGTGAAAACCTGGTCGCCAGCACATAGTTGATCTGGCTCGGCGCGCAGTTGAAATATTCCGCGAGTTCATTGCGTTTCAGTTCCACCTCCGGCTCTTCCTGTGTCATCATCTCTTTGATAAAGCTCTCAATCGAATCACTCAGGCGCATTTCCGTCACCCCGCAAAACTCTGACTTTCTTTGACCATTTCAATTTTATCATACTCCGCGTAAAAACGCAACCGTTGTTTCCGTAAGAAAAAACCGGATGCCGCGTAAACGGCATCCGGTTCGGGGTTATCTGATTACTTGCTGTACTTTTCACGCGCGGTGTAGGTGGTATGCAGCAGTTCATGCGCCTTGTGGCTGTTGGGCTCACCCAGGAACTCTTCATACACGGCCTTGATCGCGGGATTCTCATGGCTCTTACGCAGCGCCTTGCCTTCGTCCTCGGCATACAGGGCAGCGGCACGCAGCTGTTTGGGATCGCATTCCATCCGCTTCTGAGCGGAAACGATCGGCTGACCGCCGCCGGTCACGCAGCCGCCGGGGCAGCCCATGATCTCGATGAACTGATAGGTCTTCTCGCCGTTCTTGATGCTGTCCAGCAGCTTCGCGGCATTCGCCGTTCCGTGGGCAACAGCAACATTCACGGTCAGATCGCCGACCTGAACGGAAGCTTCCTTCACGCCTTCGATTCCGCGTACGGCGGTGAATTCCACGTTCTGCAGGGTTTCGCCGGTCACCACTTCATACACGGTGCGCAGCGCGGCTTCCATAACGCCGCCGGTGGTGCCGAAGATAACGGCCGCGCCGGTGGATTCGCCGAGGAAGGGATCAAAGTCTTCATCCGGCAGGTTGGCGAAGTCGATACCGGCTTCCTTGATCATGCGGGCCAGTTCACGGGTCGTGATAACCGCGTCAACATCAGCCATGCCGTCATGACCCAGTTCGGGACGCTTGCACTCGAACTTCTTGGCAGTGCAGGGCATCACGGATACCACGCGGATATCCTTGGGATCGATGCCTTCCTTCTGCGCCCAGTAGCTCTTGATCATAGCGCCTTCCATTTCGTGGGGGCTCTTGCAGGAGCTCAGGTTCGGGATGAATTCCGGATAGTAGGTTTCGCAGAACTTGATCCAGCCGGGAGAGCAGCTGGTGATCATCGGCAGCACGCCGCCGTTCTTAAGGCGACCCAGCAGCTCGGTGCCTTCCTCCATAATGGTCAGGTCGGCAGCCCAGTCGGTATCGAACACCTTTTCAAAGCCCAGACGGCGCAGCGCGGCGGCCATCTTGCCGGTCACGCACTTGCCCATCGGCAGGCCGAACTCTTCACCGAGCGCGGCACGTACGGCGGGAGCGGGCTGCACGATCACATGCTTGGTCGTATCCGCCAGCAGATCCCATACTTCCTTCGTGGAATCCTTCTCATACAGAGCGCCGGTCGGGCAGGCCGCGATACACTGACCGCAGTTGATGCAGGCCATGTCATTCAGCGGATGATCCCACGGAGAGGCGATTCTGGTCTTGAAGCCGCGGCCCACAGGTCCGATCACGCCCACGCCCTGCGTCTTGTTGCAGGCGGCAACACAACGGCGGCACAGGATGCACTTGTTGTTGTTGCGGACGATGGAGGGGCTCAGGTCATCAATGTCATACTGGTTCATCTTGCCGGCGAACCGTTCGGGATTCTCAACGCCGAGATCCAGACACATCTGCTGCAGTTCGCAGTTCTGATTGCGGGTGCAGTTCAGGCACTTCATGTCGTGGTTGCTCAGCAGCAGCTCCAGGTTGGTCTTGCGGGCCGCGCGGATCTTGGGGGTATTGGTCTTCACGACCATGTTGGGAGCAACAGGCAGCACGCACGCGGCGCCCAGAGCTCTCGCGCCGGTGTCAACGACGCACATACGGCAGGCGCCGTACTGGTTGATATCTTTCAGATAGCACAGCGTGGGGATGTTGATTCCGGCCTGCTTGGCGGCTTCCAGAACGGTCGTGCCGGCAGGGACTTCAACACTTACGCCGTCGATCGTAAGCTTAACGAGATTATCCATAGTGTTGTTTCCTCCTCGCACGATTAGTCCTTGATGATGGCGCCGAACTTGCACTTCGTCATACAGGTGCCGCACTTGATGCACTTCTGGATGTCGATCTTATGCTGTTCCTTGACGGTACCGGTGATCGCGCCGACCGGGCAGGCACGCGCGCAGGCGGTGCAGCCTTTGCACTTGTCGGTGATCACGTAGTTCAGCAGGGCCTGGCAGTGATGCGCCGGGCAGCGTTTTTCTTTAATGTGAGCTTCATACTCATCACGGAAGAACTTGATGGTGGACAGAACGGGGTTCGGAGCGGTCTGGCCCAGTCCGCACAGAGCGGTGGCCTTGATGTTCTCGGCCAGGTTTTCCAGCTTCTCGATGTCGCCTTCCTCGCCCTTGCCGTTCACGATGCGTTCCAGAATCTCCAGCATACGGCGGGTGCCGATGCGGCAGGGAGTGCACTTACCGCAGCTTTCATCCACGGTGAAGTCCAGGAAGAAGCGGGCAATATCAACCATACAGTTGTCCTCGTCGAGGACGATCATTCCGCCGGAGCCCATCATGGCGCCAACGGAGGTCAGCGTATCATACTCAACGGGAATATCCAGCAGGCTCGCGGGGATGCAGCCGCCGGAAGGACCGCCGGTCTGCACGGCCTTGAACTTCTTGCCGTTCGGGATGCCGCCGCCGATGTCCTCAATGATGGTGCGCAGGGGGGTACCCATGGGGATTTCAACAAGACCGGTGTTGTTGATCTTGCCGCCCAGAGCGAACACCTTGGTGCCGGTGCTGCGTTCGGTACCGATGGAACGGAACCAGTCAGCGCCCTTCAGGATGATCTGAGCCACGTTGCCCAGCGTTTCAACGTTGTTGATGTTGGTGGGGCTCTCAAACAGACCCTTCACAGCGGGGAACGGGGGCTTCGGACGGGGTTCACCGCGCATGCCTTCGATGGAGGCCATCAGAGCGGTTTCCTCGCCGCACACGAAAGCGCCGGCGCCCAGACGGATGTGAATGTCGAAGTTGAAGTCGGTTCCGAAGATGTTCTTGCCCAGCAGGCCGTATTCATGGGCCTGATCGATCGCGCGCTGCAGACGCTGCACGGCGATGGGATACTCGGCACGGACATACACCCAGCCTTCGTCGGCGCCGATGGCGTAGCCGCCGATAGCCATAGCTTCAACAATCGCGTGGGGATCGCCTTCCAGCAGGGAGCGGTCCATGAACGCGCCGGGGTCGCCCTCGTCAGCGTTGCACACGAAGTACTTGTGTTCAGCCTTGGAAGCCGCGGCAAACTGCCACTTCTTGCCGGTGGGGAAACCGGCGCCGCCGCGTCCGCGCAGACCGGAATCAAGGATTTCCTTGATAACCTGCTCAGGCGTCATTTCGGTCAGGGCCTTCGCCAGCGCGCGATAGCCGTCAAAAGCGATATACTCGTCAATGTTTTCGGGATCGATCACACCGCAGTTGCGAAGCGCGACGCGTTGCTGCTGCTTGTAGAAACCGATCTCCTTCAGGGATTTCTGAATGCTGCTCTCGTGGGTCTTGTGATCCACGTAGACCAGATGCTGTACCTTGCGGCCCTTCAGCAGGTGCTCGGAGACGATTTCATCAACGTCTTCAACCTTCACACGGCTGTAGAAGGTGCCTTCGGGATAAACGATAACAACGGGGCCGGCTTCGCAAAGACCGAAGCAGCCGGTGCGGATTACCTTGACTTCCTTTTCAAGGCCCTTTTCCTTCAACTGCTCTTCGAAGCGTTCAATCAGCTGCGCAGAGCCGGAAGAAGAACAGCCGGTACCACCGCAGACCAGCACATGTGCGCGATAAAGATCCATGGGTACTCCTCCTCATCCAAACGGCTTTTTATTCTGCGGCGCCGATGGTGTATTCTTCCACCGGACGGCCATTGACAATGTGCTCGGCAACGATGCGCGGCACCATTTCAGGCTTAACCTTGATGTAGGTCACCTTTTCCTGACCGGGCATGATCACATCAACCATGGGCTCATAGCGGCACATGCCGATGCAGCCGGTCTGGGAAACGGTCACATGTTTCAGTTCGCGCTTCTGAATTTCCTCCATGAACGCGAGCATCACGGGACGGGCACCGGCGGCAATACCGCAGGTCGCCATACCGACAACCACACGCACGGCGTTGTCATCCTTGCGCATGTTAATGTTTTCGAGCGTCTTGGCGCGGATCGCTTCCAGATCTGCCAGGGTTTTCATATTGTTACACCTCCAAAAATCGGGTTGATTTCTTCTTCCAGGGCTTCCTTCAGCCACGCGGCGACCTCGGGTTCGTTCAGCGCGATATCGCCGCCGAGCGCGGAGCGCACTTCGCGCGTGTCGAAGGAGCATTCACCATTCTTCGTCTTCCCTTCAAAAAGGAAATCCGGTGAAAGAGGGTTGGTCAGTATAAGGGAAAGAAGTGTTCCGGCCAGATCGCCGAGCGGCAGACAATCGATATTCGCGGTATCCATGGTCACGGTCAGTTCCGTTCCCCTGCCTACCGTGCTCTCGATCTTCAGTGCTCCGCCGGCCTTTTCGGCGTTCTCCGCCATCATCGGAATCCCCAGGCCGACCTTGCGGGTCGTTCTGGTTGTGGCAAAGGGACTTGTCACCTGCTTCAGCAGCTCCGGTGACATACCCTTTCCGTCATCCTTCAGCGTCATTTCAAGCATTCCGTTTCCGTCCACCGCAATCCGCACGGATACAAGGGACGCCCCCGCGGTAATGCTGTTCTGCGCCAGATCAAGCAGATGAAGGGACAGATCACGCACGCCGGTTCACCTCATTCTTCTTACGCGCGATATTTATCCAGAATGGCGGGAACCTGATCGGGGGTCAGACGGCCGTACACTTCGTCATTGATCATCATAACGGGAGCCAGACCGCAGGCGCCCAGGCAGCGGGTCGCGTTCAGCGTGAACAGACCGTCCTTCGTGGTACGGCCGACTTCAATCTGAAGCTCTTCGCTGAGCTTGTCCATGATCTTCTGGGAACCTTTCACGTAGCAGGCGGTGCCGAGGCAGACGCCGATCACGTTCTTTCCCTTGGGTTCCAGAGAGAACTGAGCATAGAATGTAGCAACACCGTAGACCTCAGCCAGGGTAACTCCCAGTCCGTCCGCGATCATCTGCTGCACATCTTCCGGCACATAGCCGAAAATGCCCTGTGCTTCCTGCAGAACGGGCATCACAGCGCCGCGCTCGCCTTTGTGCTTGGCAATGCTTTCCTGCAGCTGTGCATACTTTTCCTTGTTGTCAGGCATAGAATCCACAACCTCCTTGAATATTTGAGCCATATGCAAAGGCGCACCGCGCCGTTTACACACCGTTTTGTATTTTATCACAATATGTAGCATAAGAAAAGGGTTATTGACAAAAATTTATCATTCTCATTTTTGAAAAAACACAGCGGCGTCAGAAGCGGCCGCTGTGTTTGAATTTACTTGTTTTTCAGGCGTTTGTCGCATTTGCGTGCCAGCCATGTGCCGAAGCTTTGCATAATCTGCGTCAGAATCACCAGCACAATGACCGCAAGATACAGCACGGCATAGCGGTAACGCTGATAGCCGTAGGCCAGGGCGAGCTTGCCGAGACCGCCGCCGCCGACCGCGCCGGACATTGCCGTGTAGCCCATGATGGTGGTAATCGCCAGCGTGAAGTTGGTAATCAGGCTCGGCACGCTTTCCGGCAACAGCGCGTGCATCACAATCTGGAACGGGCTCGCGCCCATGGACTGCGCTGTTTCGATGATGTTCGGGTTCACCTCGCGCAGGCTGCTTTCCACAAGGCGCGCGATAAACGGGAAAGCGGCCACGGTCAGCGGCACAACGGAAGCCAGTGTGCCTACGCTGGTACCCACAATCACGCGTGTCAGCGGAATGACCATCACCATCAGGATGATAAACGGCACCGAGCGGAGCAGATTGATGAATATATTCAGGAAGCTCATCAGCCAGCGCGGCAGCGGGCGGATCCCTTTCTGCTCACCGGTTACCAGAATAATACCCAGCGGAAGACCGATGACAATGGCAAGCAGCGTCGCCAGCAGCGTGGAGTACAGCGTTTCCCATATCGCGAAGGGGAACTCGGTCAGCAGGCAGTTCCACGCTTCCTGCAGCCGTTCAGGCGTAAACGCGTTCGCAAAATTCATACTGTTCCCTCCTTCGCCGCGTATTCAGCCTCCACCTGCACCGTAACATCGGGCGTGGAGCTCAGATAGGTCACCGCCCGGGCCAGATCCTGCGGCGTTCCGGGAATTTCAAGCATCAGATAACCGTACGCGCGGTCACCCACACTGCGCGTTGACGCGCCGATAATGCTCGCGCAGATACCGATATCCAGCGCCATCTGCGCGAGCAGCGGCTTTTTGGACGCTACGGCTCCGTTGAAGATCACGCGCACATGCTGCCCGCCATCCGGCAGGATTGACGCGCCGTCCGCCATATCGGGATAGACGAGGTTGCGTGTCGCGTTGGCACGGGGATTTGAAAACACTTCGCTTACCGTGCCTTCCTCCACCACGGTGCCGTTTTCCAGAATCGCCACACGGTTGCAGATTTCCTGCACCACGCTCATCTGGTGTGTGATCACGATCACGGTGATACCCAGCTTCGCGTTGATATCCCGGATCAGTTCAAGAATGGAATGCGTTGTTTTCGGGTCCAGCGCCGAGGTCGCCTCATCGCACAGCAGCACATCCGGCTGCGTGGCCAGCGCGCGGGCGATGGCGATACGCTGCTGCTGCCCTCCGCTAAGCTGCGCGGGATAGGAATTCGCCTTATCCGGCAGGCCGACGATCTCCAGCAGCTCCATCGCGCGTTTTTCAGCCTCAGGCCCGGCCTTATGCGCGAAACGCAGCGGCAGCATGATATTCTGCAGGCAGGTACGCTGCATCAGCAGATTGAACCCCTGAAAGATCATTGTGACCTTTCTGCGCATCTCGCGCAGTTCCCTGCCCCTGAGTGTGCTCAGGTCCTTCCCGTCCAGCAGCACGGTGCCGTCGGTCGGCCGTTCAAGCATATTGATGCAGCGGACCAGGGTGCTCTTGCCCGCTCCGCTCATGCCGATGATACCGTATATATCACCGTTATTGATTGTCAGGTTGATATGCTTCAGCGCGTCAACCGGCCCGTCAGCCGTCACGAAATTTTTGCTCAGATTCCGAAGCTCAATCATGCATGCCTCCGCCTTATCAGGAAAGTAATGATTCATTATACCCCGTGTTTTCTTTTTTTACAATGCGCGGCGTCCCGAATGCATAAATTCCCGAAAAAACCCGGACTCCCTTTCCGGGAAGTCCGGGTTCCTCATTCAGTTTTTTGAACAGGCTTTCCGGCAGGAAAGCGTTCACCGTATGATCAGTTCAGACCCAGCGCGGCCAGATCAGCCTGCTTACCGGCATACAGACCCATGGGCTCAACATGGACGCCCGCGACGGTCACAAGGTTCGTGCCGTTTTCAAGGTTGAAGTTGTCCTGATAGGGAGTATGGGCGAAGAAGTTGGCGAACACGTCACCGGCGTCAACCATGGTGTTCGGGGTCACATAGTCATCAACCACGGTGATGTCCAGCGTGATGTCCTTGGCGGCAAGGATTTCCTTGGCGATGTTCAGCACATAGGAGTGAGGATCCAGCGTGCACGCAACCTTGACGGTGGTGCCGGCCAGAGCCGCGTAATCCACGGTCGCGTCATAGCCGTCGGTCGGGTTCTCGATAACGGAGATCGCGGTTCCTTCATAGTTCGCGAAATAATCGGCAACCTGCTGACTCAGCACAGCAGCGGCCAGAGCCTTCGCGGTGTCGGTGGTCTCGTTTCCGCCTTTCACGCTTACAACGTTCACATAGGGAGATTCGGCGTTTTCATACAGCAGGGCGGCCGGCAGTTCGGCAGCCAGCGCGTAGTTGCCGTTGATGATGCCGTAGTCAACGTCAGCCAGCACGTTCGGGATCATAGCGGCTTCAGCTTCAACGAATTCGATGCCGAGGGGATTCTCGGTGACATCCTTCGCGGTAGCGGTGATGCCGGCGTTCTCATCCAGCTTGATCAGACCGTAAGCCTGCAGCAGCAGCAGCGCGCGGCCTTCATTGGTCGGGTCGTTCGGAACGGCGATCTTCACCGCAGTCGCGGGTACTTCCGCTGTCGCAGCTTCTTCAGCAGCAGGGGCTTCCGTTGCCACAGCTTCTTCAGCAGCAGGGGCTTCCGTTGCCACATTCTCTTCAGCAGCGGGGGCTTCCGTTGCCGCAGTCTCTTCAGCAGCAGGGGCTTCCGTTGCCACGGTTGCTTCCGTCGCGGCGGGAGCCTCATCTTTCTTCGCGCAACCGGCAAGCGTCAGCACCAGAACAATAGCCAGAAGCAGAGCACATACCTTTTTCATTGTAGTAATCCTCCTTTTTTGAGTTGATGTAGAATAACATTCCGCCGTTTATTTGTCAATACGGAAACCTGTGCTATGTTTGTTTTCGTTACTTCTTCAGCAGTTTCAGCGCGGTATCCAGCAGATCCTGCACGGTTCCCGCCTTCGACACGGCAACTTTCACCGCTTCCTTCTCCAGCCAGGACAGTTTGTGGTCCCGGTTCTGTTCGAACCACTCGCAAAGCAGACGGATGTCTTCATCTTTCATTTTCATTTTCCTCCCTGTGTTCAAGTGTCAGAATAATCAGCTCGCACGGCACATTGATCCGCGGAAGAAACGTTCCGTTCGTCATGCCCCGTGAAAGCAGCATTCTTTCATGATCGTAGAAACCGTATGTCATTTCCGGGAAAAGGCCCTGCCCCGGCGCATAAAGGCTGTGCCCGCCGATGCGGATCTGCCCGCCGTGCGCGTGCCCGCATACGGTCAGGTTCACGTTTCTGCCGGCCACATCGCGGCGGTACATCTCCGGATGATGGCACAGAAGCAGCTTGTATGCCTCCGCCTGTTCAAACCGGTCCAGAAACGATGTGTCCTCCTCACCTTCCGCGGCGCTGCTGTATCCGCCCAGCATGATTCCGCGAAACAGACACATTTCATTATCCAGAATGCGGGCGTCTGTTTCCTCCGCCAGCTGCCGGAACTCATCCGCCCGTCTGTGTCTCCGCTCATGATTGCCTGTCGAATAAAAAACAGGCAGTTTCTCCGGCATCTCGCGCAGGAACCGCAGCGCGTTTTCATACGTTTTTCTGTGCCGGTCCACCAGATCGCCGGGCACCAGCACGGCGTCACAGCCCAGAATATCACTGAGCACATCGTCCCACGCGCGGTCATGCAGGTCGGATACGACGGCAAATGTGATTTTGTCCGGTATCTTCCGGTCCGCCACCGTATATCGGGTGATCTGTCTCAAGCCGTTTTCTCCTTTCCGCCGCGTACGCAGAGCACAAACGCCGCGATCAGCAGCGCCGCCGCGATCGCGCACTGCAGCAGCACGCGCAGCTGCAGGCGGCCGAACACCGCCGCCGCGTTAGTATTCAGTTCATTCAGCAGTGCCGGAATCCCGGCCGCGGCGATGACAGCCGCGGTGAAAACAAGAAGAATCGCGGTTCCTCCGAAAGCCCCGCCCAGAAGCTGCAGCTTGCGGCGGTCGCCCGTTCTTCCCGTAAGCATGACCAGACCCGCGCACAGCGCCGTCATGCTCAGGCAGAGCCACGGCAGCAGCGGCAGGCACCGCGTATAGGGATCCGGATTAAATTTCGCGGTCAGCCTTTCCCACAGCGGTCCCGTCAGCTCCGCCCGCAGACTCAGCGCGTCAATCAGCATCGCGCTTTCACGCCACAGCTGCGCCGCGGCAGCCGAAGCCAGCGTCAGAAACAGGCAGCACATCGTCAGGAAAGCGAACGCGGTCACGGGAATCATACGCAGTTTTCTCATCCGGCGGTCACCGCCAGTTTCAATGCCGCTCTGATCAGCGACAGCGCCGTATCGCCCCACCTGCTGAGCACCCATAAGCAGGCCGCCAGAACCGGCAGCGCGAACAGCACGGGTAATGTCCATTTCAAAATCGGTTTCACGGTATTCTCCCCCTGATCATCTGCGGCGTTTCGCGCGGTGCCGCTTCTGCTGCACATCGTTACTCACAGGCGCTTCACCCCGCAGCGAAAGCAGCCTGTCACGCAGTTTCGCCGCTTTTTCGAACTCCAGTTCCTTCGCCGCGGTCAGCATCTCATCCTCAATCTGACGCATCAGCGCCGCCCGTTCGTCCTCACTGAGCGCGACGGAGGCCGATTCCTCCGCCTTCTTTGTGATTTCCAGCACGCCGCGGATCGCGTTGCGTACCGTTTCAGGCGTAATTCCGTTCTTCTCATTGTACGCGCTCTGCAGCGCGCGGCGCCGATTTGTTTCGGAAATGGCGTGGAACATACTGTCCGTCACGTTATCCGCGTACATGATCACGCGTCCGTCCACATTGCGCGCCGCGCGGCCGATCGTCTGCACAAGGGATGTCTCGCTTCGCAGGAATCCTTCCTTATCGGCGTCCAGAATGGCTACCAGCATCACTTCCGGCAGATCCAGACCTTCCCTCAGCAGGTTGATGCCGACCAGCACGTCATACTCGCCCAGCCGCAGATCACGGATCAGTTCCATCCGTTCCATCGCCATGATATCGCTGTGCAGATATCGCACACGGATTTCAAGACCTTTCAGATAGTCCGTCAGGCTTTCCGCCATCCGCTTCGTCAGCGTGGTTACCAGTACCCTGCCGCCTTTTTCCGTTGTCGCGCGGATCTCGCCGACCAGGTCATCAATCTGGCCTGTCGCCTTGCGCACGGTAACCTCAGGATCCAGCAGCCCGGTCGGGCGGATTATCTGCTCCGCCACCTGCTGCGCGCGGGAAAGCTCATACGGACCCGGCGTGGCGGAAACATAAATTGTCTGGCCGATCCTTGATTCAAACTCCTCAAACAGCAGCGGCCTGTTATCATACGCGGACGGAAGCCGGAAGCCGTAATCCACCAGGATATCCTTCCGCGCGCGGTCACCGTTGTACATAGCCCTGATCTGCGGCACGGTCACATGGCTTTCGTCAATGATGCACAGAAAGTCTTCCTTGAAGTAATCCAGCAGTGTGTACGGCGCCTCACCGGGCTTTCTGCCGTCAAAATAGCGTGAATAGTTCTCAATACCCTGGCAGTAGCCGATCTCACGCATCATTTCGATATCGTACCGCGTCCGCTGCGCGATCCGCTGAGCCTCCAGCAGGCGGCCGTCCTTCTCGAACTCCGCGACCCGTTCCTTCAGGTCACGCTCGATCACTTCGATATGCTCCTCCAGATGGCTCTGGTCCGTCGCGTAATGCGTCGCCGGAAAGATCGCCGCGTGTTCCAGTGTGCTGATCACATGCCCGCTGACCGCCTCGATCTCACAGATGCGTTCGATCTCATCCCCGAAAAACTCAATGCGCAGCGCCTTTTCATGTTCGCCCGCCGGAACGATCTCCACAACATCCCCGCGCACGCGGAAAGTGCCGCGTTCAAATTCAATATCATTCCGTTCGTACTGGATATCAATCAGTGCCCTCAGCAGCTGATTGCGGCCGATCGCCATCCCGGGCCTGAGTGAGACCATCTGACCTTCGTATTCGGACGGATCGCCCATGGAATAGATGCAGCTGACGGACGCGACGATGATCACATCTTTCCGTTCGCGCAGCGCTGAAGTGGCGGAATGCCGCATGCGGTCAATCTCGTCATTGACGGATGTTTCCTTTTCAATGTACGTATCGGATGAAGCGATATACGCTTCCGGCTGATAATAATCATAATATGAAACGAAATACTCAACGCAGCTGTCCGGGAAAAACGCCTTCAGTTCACTGCAAAGCTGCGCGGCGAGCGTCTTGTTATGCGCGATCACCAGCGTCGGCATCTGCACCTTCTCAATCACGGAAGCCATGGTGAATGTCTTGCCGCTGCCGGTCACACCGAGAAGCACCTGATCCTTCAGCCCGTCCTTGATTCCTTTCGCCAGCGCTTCAATCGCCTCCGGCTGATCGCCGGACGCGCTGTAGGGAGCTTTCAGCACAAACTTATCCATGCCGCCTCCGTATCCTTCGGATACCGCATCGTAACAGTCAGCCCGTCCGACGCGGCAAATGTCTTTTCAAATATCGTGCGCGCGCTGTCCAGTTCATCCTCCGGCGATTCCACGCTGGTGGAAAAATGCGTCAGCAGCAGCGCGCCGGTTCCGGCCGCGGCGGCGATTTCCGCGGCCTCGGAAAACATCATATGATGATTTTTCAATGCCTGCGGGCGCTTGTCCTCGCTCCCGTACATGCCTTCAAGGATGCACAGGTCCGTTTCTTTTGTAAACCGGCTCAGTGTTTCGCACGGACGTGTATCCGTGCAGTAGACGAAAGTGATGCCCTTGCGCGCGCGTCCGGATACATCCTCCGGATGAATCTTTTTCAGTCCGCAGCGGACCGGTTCACCGTCCTGCAGGCGTTTCCAGTCACGTACGGGAACACCGAGCGCTCTGGCCTTTTCCGGATCAAACTCCGGCCTGCGGTCCAGCCGGAAACGGTATCCGAAGCAGGGAATGCCGCCGTGGTCCACCGGGAAAGCGCGGATCTGCAGGCCGATCAGCTCAAACTCGCGCCCGCCGGCCGGTATCTCATGCAGCTGCACGGGATACCGCAGCTGGGGCGCCACAATGCACAGGCCTTCAATAATCCGTTTCAGGCCGACCGGGCCGTATATATGAAATGTTTCATCTCTGCCGGCCTTGTCCAGACTCAGCAGCAGACCGACAATGCCCGTGCAGTGATCCCCGTGGAAATGGGTCAGCACAAGCCCGTCCAGGCAACGGAAACCCCAGCCGAGACGGCGGATGCCGACCTGTGTTCCTTCCCCGCAGTCCACCAGCATCGCGTGCCCGTTCACACGGATATAGAGGGAGGACAGTGCCCGTTCAGGCAAAGGCAGTGTGCCGCCCGTTCCCAGTGTGCAGAACTCGATCACCGTTCTCCCTCCCTTTCAGCGTAATCCGTTCCGGCTTACGCTCCGGCCCAGAAAATCCAGATGAAAAGATATCCGATCACAACCGCGGTCATGGTAAACGGAATACCGATCTTGAAGAAGTCACTGTTTTTCACTTCACAGCCTTCCTTCCTAAGGATACCGATACCTGTCACATTGGCGGACGCGCCGAAGGGGGTAATGTTGCCGCCCAGTGTCGCGCCGGACAGCAGCCCGAAATACAGCACATACGGCGCGATACCGAGCTGTGCGGACAATGTGGCAATCACGGGCAGCATCGCGGTAACGTACGGAATATTGTCAATAAACGCGCTCAGGATCACCGAGCCGAACACAATCAGCGTATACAGGCCGAATATGCTGCCTTCTCCGATGGAAGCGAACCAGCCGGCGATCGCGTCAATGATGCCCGCGATCTGAATGCTCCTCACAACAATGAACAGGCCGCACAGCATGGCCAGTGTCTGATAGTCCATCTCACCCGCGACCAGCTTCACCGGGCTGAAGTCCCCCTTCTTCAGGCAGGCGCGCGTCAGCGTGATCACAAACACAATCAGGCAGATCAGACCGTTCTTGATGTCGTCAATCCCGGCCGGGAAAGTGATGAAGCTGCCGATGATCAGCAGAACGACAACGGCAATCATCATATAGCCGGGGAAATAGTCCGTCACTTCCGTCAGCGGCTGTTTGTCAATCGGCTGCTTTTCCTTTCTGAACAGGAAATACAGAATGACCACGGTTCCGAGCGCGCCCAGCTCAACCGCCCAGAAGATGCTCGGGCGGCCTTTCCACCAGATAAAGTCAAGGAAATTCATGCCCGCGTAATCGCCCAGCAGAATGCTTGTCGTATCGCCGACAAGCGTCGCGGCGCCCTGCAGATTGCTGGATACGGCAATTGAAATAATCACGGGCACGGGATTGATCTTCAGCTTTCTGCTGATCGCGAGGCCCACGGGAGCCAGCATCAGAACCGTTGCCACATTATCCACAAAAGCGGAAACAAGGCCGCTGAACACGCTCAGCGCGATAATCGCCCAGCAGGCGTTCGGCACTTTGTTGAGAATCATATCCGCGAGCCTGGACGGCATCCCCGTTTCCACAAAAAGGCTCACCAGTCCCATTGTGCCGGCAATCATCATAATCACATTCCAGTTGATGGCGGGCAGCAGTTCGCCGACCGGCATCACACCGAAAATCAGCATGCACGCGGCCGCGCCGAGGGCAAACCACACACGCCATTTGGAAAAGGCAAGCATGCCGACGTACATCAGAACAAAAATAACCAAAGCGGCAATCAAAATCATTCACTCCGTTCCGGTCCGTAATCGGACCCATAATATTATATCACACCCGCGCGCTTTCTGTCATTCGTGTTTTTCGCTGTGCTCAACGTTCCGCGCCGTATAAAGAAAAAGCCCGGACTTCCCCGCATAAAGGAAGTCCGGGTTTACGGCACGGATCACAGTATCCGGATCCGGCCGGCGTATGTTCCTGATTGCTTACAGTTTTTCCAGCGTTCCCCGCGCGGCAAGGCGTCCGTTCTGCCTGGAGAACAGCATCACATTGTTCCCGGTAAAATTCAGCCGGATCTTTTGGCCGATCGGGTAGGTAACGCCGCCGAACATCACGCTCGTCAGCAGGAGATTGCCCACGCGGATCCGGACGGTTGTTTCCATACCGGTCGGCATCGCGGAGAAGATTTCTCCTTCCACGGAGCCTTCAGGCGTTATCATCACAAATTCGGGCCGGATGCCGATCACCCAGTCCTCCCTGCCGGGTTCCGCGGTTTCTCCGCTCACGTCATTCACACGGGCGATCTGGTAGTTGAACGGCTTGTCCTCGTTCGCCTTGGGTACAGGGCGCTGTTTGGACGCGAATTCGTTGATTTCCCGATCCGCTTCATCAAACCAGGCCGCGGTATTCAGCGGCTCGTTGGGGGTAAAGCGGAACTTCTGCCCTTCCAGCATCGTCAGCGTAACCGATCCGTCCTGAGCCGTTTCGCGGGCCTCGATGAAGTTCACCGCGGGATTGCCGACAAAGTCCGCCACAAATGTGTTATTGGGCCTGTCGTATACAGTCAGCGGTTCATCATACTGCTGCAGCACACCGTTCGCGATCAGGCATATACGCGTCGCCAGCGTCATGGCTTCCATCTGGTCATGCGTCACATATACAAATGTCGATCCGGTTGACAGATGCAGCCGCTGCAGTTCGGAGCGCATTTCCAGGCGCAGCTTGGCGTCCAGGTTGCTCAGCGGCTCATCCATAAACAGAACGCGCGGTCCGGGAGCCAGGGTACGCGCAATGGCCACACGCTGCTGCTGACCGCCGGAAAGCTCGCTCGGATAACGGTCCATGAACGGCTGGATCTTTACGATCTTGCTCACCCGTTCCACAATCCGCCCGATCTCCGCCTTCGTCAGCTTCCGGGGCGCTTCGGTGCTCTTTTCATTCCGGATGATTTCGCCGTCCTCACTTACGGAAATGCCGGCTTCCTTGATATTGCCGAGGCCGAACGCGATGTTCTGATACACGGTCATGTTGGGCCACAGCGCGTAGTTCTGGAACAGGAAGCCCACACGGCGCTTGTTGGCGGGTACATTGATGCCCGCGTCGCTGTCAAACACCGTTACACCGTCAATGGTGATCCGGCCGGTCGTCGGTGTTTCCAGACCCGCGATCATTCTCAGCGTGGTGGTTTTGCCGCATCCGGAGGGGCCGAGCAGCGTCACAAACGCGTTGTCCTCGATTACGAGATTGAGGTCATCCACGGCATAGAAACCGCCCCACCGTTTCGTTACATGTGTAAGTTCTATTCTTGCCATCTTTTTTCATCCTCTCCGTTTCGATTATTCGCCGCCGATACCGCTGTCGATGCTGGCGCCTGTCAGCTTGTTCACAAGCGCGTTGAGCACCAGAATCACGATGATCAGCATCAGGTTGATGCCGCTTGAGAAAGCATACAGGCCCATTTCGTCAAAATAGTCCAGCAGGGTGGTAATGATCTTGGTCTGGCTGCACAGCAGCATGAACAGCGTCAGTTCACGCAGCGCTGTCATGAACGGCAGCAGGAAGCCGCTGATGATGGAACTCTTCTGAATGGGAATGATGATTCTCGTCATTCTCTTCCACCACGGGATATCCTGAATGATCGCGGCTTCCTCAATTTCACCGGAAAGCTGCATCATGGAATTCAGCGCGCTCCGGCTGGCAAAGGGGATGTACTTGATTGTGCCTGTCAGCACCAGAAGAAGAACCGTGTTGTAGATACCGAGGCGCGATCCGAAAATAAAGAACGCGACACCGACCGCGAGCGAAGGCATCAGATACGGCAGGAACGCCATGTTGTTGACATAGGAGGCGAACTTGCTGCGGCGGTTCTTGCTGACGCAGTATCCGACCAGCGTGCCGATGATGCCGGCGCACAGCGCGCACAGCAGAGCAACCAGCAGCATGTTGCCGAAGGCTCTCCAGATCGTCTCGTTATACAGCATGCCTTTCTGCCCGTACATGCCGTTCTCCGTGATATTCTCGGAGGTCACCCACCATTTCGCCGTCATATTGCCGCTGATGCCGCCGGTGATGAATGAGTAATCGCCCGGGTTCGGCAGGAATGTTTCAACAGCGAACAGGATGATGGGCAGTATGCCCGTAAAGGCCGTGGTAATGGCAAAAAGCACGGCCAGGATATGTTTACCGGCCCGCAGATCCACCACGCTGCTCTGGCCGGATTTACCGGTCACAGTCGTAAAGTTCTTGCGGCCCGAGGTCGTTTTCTGATTGATGATCAGGATCAGGAATCCGAACAGCATCATGATCACGGCGAGGATGCTGGCCTGACCCGCCCGGTCGACTTTCAGCTCAATGTACTTGGTCGACAGGGTTGACAGTTTCAGATAGTGCGGAATGGGATAAGAGCCCATGGCACTGGAGAACACCAGCAGAATCGTGGAAAGAATCGCGGGTTTGACCAGCGGCATGGTGACCCGGAGGAATGTTTTCCAGCGGGGCGTATTCAGAATTGTCGCCGCCTCCTCAAGGTTCGCGTCCATATTGCGGAAGATTCCGCCGATCAGGATATACGCGAAAGAGGCGTAGTGCATCGCGAGCACAACGGCGCACGGGAAGAGGCCGGTGCACCACCACAGCGGCATGCGGATCCCGAAAACAGACGCGAGCAGACCGTCCGCGCCGCCCGTAACGGCATTGCTGTCAAACAGGTTTTTCCAGATCACGGCCAGCGTCCACTGCGGCATGATATACGGGAAAATAAATACCGCCGAAAGATATTTTTTCAGCTTCAGGTTCGTTCGCGTGACAAGATAGGCAAAGATACCGCCGTAAAAAATCGCTCCGATACAGGCGAATACGCTCAGCAGCACCGAGTTGAGCAGCGGCGTCCACAGATTCTTGTCAGCCAGTTTTTTAGCCGTACTTGTTTTCGGCGCGAACATATCGGTCCAGTTGAATGTCGTCAGCGTCTGTCCGTCCTCAATATTGCGCGCGTCTTTCGTACCTGGATGAACCGTGACGGTATCCTTCACAATCGTCACCATCGGAAGGATCGTTGTCAGGGTCAGAATGATTCCGAGAATCAGCAGGATCGTATTCTGCGGCTTAGACAGCCATGTACGCACCCTGTTGAAGCGGGCTTTCCACGGGCTGTACCGTATTGCTGCATCCATGTTGTTTCCCCCTTGTTTACATAAACACCGGTACGGGCGGTGAGGTCACCGCCCGTACGAGTTAATTACCGTTCTTGTGATCAGTCGCCGAGAGCGTCGATGAAGTCGCCCATCACATCAGCCACGGAGGCGCAGTAGGCCGGATCTTCAACAACCAGCTTGCCGGTGTTGATCCACCAGTCATAGCCGCGGTCGTTCTTCACGTCAAAGGTGTTCACGCCGTCCACATAGCCGTCCTGGCTGTGGTCCTGCATGCAGGCGGGAACGGGAGCAT
>JAKSQH010000030.1 GCA_024404245.1 Clostridia bacterium | reverse complement strand
GCGGTGAGGGCTTTCCAGAAAGCGAACAGACTGACAAGTGACGGGCTTGCCGGCAAACAGACGCTGCAGACGCTTGAAAACGCGAAAGACGGAAAAGCCTCTTCAGGTTCGGCAGGGCAGACCGCGGAACAACCCGGAACGACCGGCGGTACGGCAACCGTATCCGTTACGCCTCCCGATACTTTCCGTACACTGGTGCGCGGGCTGACCGGTGATGATGTGATCCTGCTCCAGCAGGCGCTGAAAGCACTGAAGTATTCTGTGGATATCACGGGAAAAGTAGATGAGAAGACCGTTAAGGCAGTTACCGCGTTCCAGCAGCGAAATCAGCTGACAGCGGACGGTGTCGCGGGTGAAAAGACACAGAAGAAGCTGTACAGCGGGAAATGCGTAACGGGGGATACGCCGCTTCCGGAAGCGCCCGAAGGTACCGTAAAACTCGCGGATAAGCCGTCCAAAGTCCAGATCCGGCTGCTGCACTGGTTCAACGAGGTAAAGCCGTCAATCAAAGCCGGACAGACGATTCTTGTATATGATCCGTCCACCGGGCTGGCATGGAACCTGAAGCTGCTTTCACTGGGCCGGCACGCGGACGCCGAACCGCTGACGGCGCAGGATACCGCGGTTATGTTCAAAGCTTTCGGCAACCAGAACACATGGAACCAGAAAGCCGTATGGGTGCGGCTGCCGAGCGGCATATGGACGCTCGCGTCCACGCACGATATGCCGCATCTGAGCGGCAGTATCAAGGACAATAACTTTAACGGCCACCTTTGTGTTCATTTTCTGAGAGATATGAGCGAATGCGAAAAAAACGACCCCAGTTACGGGGTCGCCAATCAGAAGACCATCCGGAAAGCCTGGAAGGAACTGACAGGGGAAGAGATTACTTACTGATCCGTTATTCCTTATACATCCCGGGCGTCAGCCTCCAGCGGGTGGGATCGAAATCCAGCTGATCTTTGGTTTTGCGGAGTATACCGAACTTGATGGGAACACCCAGTTCGGTATATTTTTTTTCATGCTCGCTGACATAGTTCGGCTGAAAGCCGTCTTTATGCAGATCACGGGTCAGATAAACCGTTTCAAAACCGCAGAGCCGGAAATAGACCAGGGAATCCCTGAACAGCTCATCATCATCCGTTTTGAACCAGATTTCCCCGTGCTCTTTCAGAAAAGCCATATACTGCTCCAGCTGACGGGGATGGGTGAGACGGCGTTTGGCATGCTTGGGCCGTTCCGTCCACGGATTACAGAAATGAATATAGATCCGTTCGATCTCATCCTCTTTGCTGAAAAAACGGTGAATGTTTTCAATATCAAAACGGCACAGAATCACATTATCCGGCTCGCTGCCGTATGCTTCCGCCATATTTCTCCGCGCGTCACCCAGAACATCAGGTGAGATATCCACGGCGATGTAATTGATGTCCCGGTTGGAGGAAGTCATCCGGGATGTGGATACACCTTTTCCGCAACCGAGTTCCAGCATCAGCGGCTGTACTTTCGGGAACGCGGTCTTCCACTTTCCTCTCATCTCTTCGGGATCGTTATAATAATAGGGACAGGCATCCAGCTCCGGCCTGGCCCACTGCTTTCTGCGCATGTGCATACGGTTGTATCCCACCCTCCCCGGATCCGGCTTCCCGGATCTGTCAACTGTGCCAGTATAGCAATCTTCCGTGCCGATTGCAATCATGAACCTGCTCCGGGCCGTATACAGTCGCGTATTCATATGGTTTTCTGTTTATGCATAAAAATTGCGGTAATTGTGTATATATTCATGCATCAAAACCGGAAAATCGATAAAAAGTTGTATAAAAATGCATTTTCTTATTGACAAGCGGTATAGTCGGTGCTATACTTACACCGTTCCGATAAAGAACCGCTGATGAAATGGAGGATGAATATTATGAAGAAATTGATTGCTCTGCTGGTTTCCCTGATGATGATTGCCTGCGTGGCTATGGCTTCCGCCGAAACCGTCACGGTTGCCTTCAACCCTGAATATCCCCCCTTCGAATTTGTTGAGGGTGACGCGTATCTGGGTTACGATGTGGATCTGATTACCGCCGTTGCCGCGAAGGCCGGTTTTGATCTGGAATTTGAGGCCATGGATTTTGATGCCGTCACTTCCGCTGTTATGGCCAATCCCAGCTATATCGGTGTTTCCGGTATCTCCATCACGGAAGAACGTCTGATGAACGTTGATTTCTCCAACGGATACATCAATGCCGGCTTGATCGTTGTCATCAAGGACGGCAGCGGTTACGCCACCGTTGAAGATCTGAAGGGCAAGACCATCGGCGTCCAGATGGGTACTACCAGTGACTTTGCCGCCGAGGAAATCACCGGTGCCGGTAATGTTGCCCAGTACAAGACTTTCCTTAACGCCATCATGGATCTGCAGGGCGACAAAGTGGATGCCGTTATCGTCGACAAGCCCGTCGGTCTGGACATCCTGGCTTCCCTGGACGATGCTTCTCTGGTAATCGTGGACATGGGTCTGCAGGCTGACTGGTACGGAATTGAAGTGAACAAGGAGAACACCGAACTGCTTGAGAAGATTAACGCCGCTCTGACCGAGCTGGAAGCGGAAGGTTTCTTCACCGAGCTGGAAACCAAGTATTTCACCGGAGCCGATGTGGAATAATCCCTGTCTCCGCTGAACCGGCAAAAGCCGTAGAGTACAGCTCTACGGCCTTTGCCGACTTTACGCGCATGGAGGTTTGTACCTGTGTCGATATTTGAAGAATGGTGGCTTCCCATCGAGGCGGCCGTCAATGACAAGATTCCTCTGTCCTTTGGCCAGAACCTGTATAAAGAAATATACATGAACATCATTAAGGATGACCGTTGGGCCAATTATCTGAACGGCCTCTGGGTCACCCTGAAAGTTTCTTTTTTCGCGATTCTTGTGGGTACACTGCTGGGGACCCTTCTGGCTGTACTCAGACTGCCTGAGGTTACCGATCTGCGTTACAAAGGGAAAAATCCGCTGCGGAAAATCGGTGTCGCGATTGTGCATTTTTTCAGCTGGTTCGCGAAGTTTTATATTGACCTGATCCGCGGTACACCCCTGCTGCTGCAGGTTCTGATTATCAACTTCGGCATTTTCGGTACTGTCAAGATCGATAAGGTTATTATCGGTGTGATCGCCTGCGGATTAAACAGTGCCGCTTACGTGGCTGAGATTGTCCGCGGCGGCCTGATATCGGTTGACAAAGGGCAGACGGAAGCGGGCCGTTCCCTCGGCCTTTCGGGACCGAGCACTATGGTGAATATTATTCTGCCGCAGGCTGCCAAGTCAGCTCTTCCGGCTTTATGCAATGAGTTTATCGCGCTGATTAAAGAGACCTCTATTCTGTCCTATATTGCGCTGACAGAACTGACCAAGGCCGGTGACTACATCCGTTCCCGTACATATTCGGCTTTCACGCCGTATATCGTATCCGGACTGCTGTATCTGCTGGTGACGATCGTGTTGACGAAACTGATCGGCAGACTGGAGAGGAGGCTGGCCAACAGTGACCACTGACACCATCATTGAAGTAAAAAGGCTTCAGAAACACTTCAAGGAAGGTACCGTAAAAGCGCTGAACGGGATTGATGTCAGCATCCGGAGGGGCGAGGTGACTGTCGTGATCGGTCCTTCCGGCAGCGGAAAGTCCACTTTCCTGCGTTGCCTGAATCTGCTGGAAGTACCTACCTCCGGCCAGGTTATTTTCGAAGGGACCGATATCACGGATCCGTCAGTCAACCTGAACCTGCACCGTCAGCGGATGGGCATGGTATTCCAGCATTTCAATCTGTTTCCGCACATGACCGTGCTGCGGAACATGACACTGGCACCGATGAAGCTGCTGAAGAAAAGCAAGGCCGAGGCGGAAGAAAAAGCCATGCAGCTGCTGAAACGCGTGAATCTGGCAGACCGTGCCGATGCTTATCCGAGCCAGCTCTCCGGCGGGCAGAAACAGCGTATTGCCATTGTGCGCGCTTTGTGCATGGAACCGGAGGTCATGCTGTTTGACGAACCGACATCCGCGCTGGATCCCGAAATGGTGGGTGAGGTGCTGGATGTTATGAAGCAACTCGCGCAGTCCGGGATGACCATGGTATGTGTGACGCATGAGATGGGCTTCGCCCGTGAAGTGGCGGACCGTGTGCTGTTTATGGACGAGGGCAGAATCGTGGAGGAAGGAACTCCGGATCAGATTTTCAACTCGCCGCAACAGCAGCGTACCAAAGATTTCCTGAACAAGGTGCTTTGATCGGTATCGCCCCGGCAGCCGCCGGGGCGATTTGAACGTGCACGGACCCGATACCGCGGCCGGTATGACGGCATGTTCACCGCAGGCGCGGATGAACGCGACGATATGTATAAAAAGTCCTTCCATCTTATGCCCGGCTGTGGTATACTCGCCTTTGTGATATAGAGCGGGTGAACCCGAAGAAAAGGAGCGTATCTCTTTATGATGAGAAAAATCGGTGTACTGACAAGCGGCGGTGACGCGCCGGGTATGAACGCGGCGGTAATGGCCATCGCGCGGAGCGCCTCCCTGTACGGTATGCCGCTGATCGGCATCAAACGAGGATACAACGGATTGCTGCGCCGCAGCACCAATATCCGTGATGACTTGCTGGAGCTGAATCTTGATACCGTGCTGGACATCGCGGACCAGCCCGGTACCTATCTGCGTACCGCGCGCTGCGATGAATTCCTTGATCCCGCGTACCGTGACATCGCGGTCAAGACGCTTGAAGCGATGGAGATTGACGGCCTGGTTGTGATTGGCGGTGACGGCAGTTTTCACGGGGCACAGGAACTGTGCAGGCTCGGTGTACCGTGTATCGGTATTCCCGGCACGATCGACAATGACCTTGCCTATACCGAGATGACGCTGGGCTTTGATACCGCCGTGAACGTATGTGTGGATGCCGTACGGTCCATCCGGGCGACAAGCCGCAGCCATGACAGGCCGGCTGTTGTTGAGGTAATGGGTCGCCATTGCGGCGATATCGCGCTGTCAACGGCTGTGTCCACCGGTTCTGAAATTGTTGTGGTGCCGGAAGTAACGTGGTCCGTGGAAGAGATCGCGGCGAAGCTGAACAAGCAACTGGCAAAGGGCAACACGCGCGCGACGATCGTGATGGCGGAGGGTTGCTGGGAATCCATGGCTCCGTTCGACATGTACGGGTTCCTGACCAGCCACGGCAAGGAATGCTATCAGGGTGAGCCGATGAGCGCGACCCGTTTCGCCAGCGTGATGAAACGCATGTGCGGCATGGTGGAGGCGCGGGCAACCGTGATCGGATACACCCAGCGCGGCGCCGAACCGACAGCGCGCGACAGCGAGTTTGCTTTCGAAGCCGGAAATCTGGCTGTGAAACTGCTGCGTGACGGTATCAGCAATCAGGTGATCGGCATGGAAGGCAACAAGATTATGTATATGCCCATTGACGAGGCGCTGTCGTTCAAGCGGCCGTTCCGCCGTGAACTGTTTGATCTTGTCAATTCCCTGTGATTTTTCCGCTTGACAGGGGCGGGAAGAGATGATATAGTGTACCCTGTTTGAAGCAGAGGCTTGCCCGTCTCTCACCTGTTCGGCTCACGCTGACCGGTTCAAAGGCACTTTCCCCGCGTGGCGGGTGATTGCGACTGATGAGCGACGGGATCTGTCCCGTCGCTTTTTGAATGTATTTGGGAGGTGCATTGATATCGCTACCGAGCTGATGATTAATGAGGAAATCCGCGACCGCGAAGTACGCCTGATCGACGAAAACGGCGAACAGCTTGGCGTTATGCTCACGCAGAAAGCATTGGAGCTGGCTGAGGAAAGGGGCTATGATCTCGCGAAGATCCAGCCGTCCGCGAAGCCGCCTGTATGCAAACTGCTGGACTATGACAAGTACCGCTACGAGCAGTCCAAACGCGAACGCGAAAACCGGAAGAATCAGCGCGTTGTCGACATCAAGGAAGTTCAGCTTTCCGCCACCATCGAAGAAAACGATGTGAACACCAAGGCGAAAATGGCGATCAAGTTCCTTGAGGGCGGAGACAAGGTGAAGGTATCAATCCGCTTCCGCGGTCGTCAGATCACGCACAGCGAGATCGGTCTGAAAGTTATGCTGGACTTTGCGGAACGCTGCAAGGATGTCAGTATGGTTGAACGCCGCCCGCTGATCGATGGCCGCAACATGATCATGATCCTGGCTCCCAAGGCTGCCAAGGCATCCTTTGCCGAGAAAAAGGCCGCCCGGGAGAGCGCCGCTTTGAAAGAAGCGGAGGAGTAAAACCGCATCGGAAGGAGGACCACAGTTATGCCTAAACAGAAATCCCACCGTGGTGCTGCAAAGCGCTTTTCCTTTACCAAGACCGGTATCGTAAAGCATAAGCAGATGAACGCCAACCATCAGGTGCGTCTGAAGACCACCAAGCGTACCCGTCACCTGAGGAATGCCGGTATCGTCGACAATGCCGCCGAAGCCCGCACCATCCATAAGCTGCTGCCTTACAAATAAGCCCGTTAACCGGCAAGGAGGAAAGAAACCATGGCACGCATTAAGAGGGCCGTCAATGGCCATAAGTCCCGCCGCAAGGTTATGAAGCTGGCGAAGGGCTACTTCGGAGCGAAATCCAAGCAGTACCGCGCGGCTAAAGAACAGGTTGCCCGCAGCCTGCGCTATGCTTATGTCGGACGTAAGCTGCGCAAGCGTGAATTCCGCCGCCTGTGGATTACCCGTATCAACGCTGCTGCCCGCATGAACGGCATGAGCTATTCCACATTCATCGCCGGTCTGAAGAAGCAGAACATCGAAGTCAACCGCAAGATGCTGGCCGATCTGGCTGTCAATGACGCTGAAGGCTTTGCCAAGCTGGTTGAGATCGCCAAACAGTAACTGACCGTATGGTCATATGAAACCGGATACCGGAAACGGCATCCGGTTTTTACTTTTTTTTCTGTTCCTGTTTGTGATGTAAGTGCTTTCTTTTTCTGTTTTACCGTGCTACAATAATATGAGATGGCATCTGAATGCCGCACCGAAGGGAGAATAAATGATGGATATCCGTTATTCCTGCAATCAGCGTGACTTCAAACGCTACACCACGGAAGAAACAAGAAATGAATTCCTGATCGAAAAGCTGTTCGTGAAGGATGAGGTAACCGCCGTTTACAGCCATGTGGACAGAATGGTAACGCTGGGTGTAATGCCCGTTACGGCTCCCGTGAGCATTGACAAGGGTATTGATATCTGGAAGAACTTCGGTACGGAGTATTTTCTGGAACGCCGCGAGATCGGCATGTTCAACGTGGGCGGTTCCGGAAAGGTAACCGCGGACGGAACGGTTTACGAACTGGGATACAAGGACTGCCTGTATATTACCCGCGGCGCGAAGGAAGTGCTGTTCTCCTCAGACGATCCTGAAAAGCCCGCGAAGTTCTACTGCGTCAGCGCGCCCGCGCACTGCTCCTATGAAAACAGACTGATCCGCATCGCGGATGCCGCGAAGAAGCCCTGCGGCGACGCCGGGACGAGTAACAAGCGTGTGATCAATCAGTTTATTCATCCTTCCGTACTGAAGACCTGCCAGCTGAGCATGGGCATGACGGTTCTGGAAAACGGCAGTGTATGGAACACAATGCCCGCGCATACGCATGAGCGCCGCATGGAGGTTTATTTCTATTTTGAAGTACCGGAGAACAATGTTGTTTTCCATATGATGGGTGAGGGACAGGAAACCCGCCATATCGTGATGCAGAATGAGCAGGCTGTTATTTCGCCCAGCTGGAGCATTCATGCCGGTGCCGGTACCGCCAGCTATACCTTTATCTGGGCAATGGGCGGCGAAAACCAGGCGTTTGATGATATGGACACCATACCGACCACCGAACTGAAATAATCGCGATTGATCCGCGGGACCGTGAAGGTTCCGCTTTTTTCGAAAGGAGAAGGAATGCGGATTCTGATCATACGGCACGCGGAGCCGGATTACGCCGCCGATTCGCTTACGCCGAAAGGAAGACAGGAAGCTGAACTGCTGAGCAGGCGGCTCGCGGAATACAACATTCATGAATGCTGGGTTTCACCGTACGGAAGGGCACGCGACACCGCCGCGTACACACTGGAGAAAACCGGACTGACCGCTGTGACACTACCGTGGCTGGCCGAGTTCCGAGGCAGGTACGCGGATCGGGAGGGACACACCGAAATTCCGTGGGACCTACCGCCGAGAGACTGGTATACAATGCCGCTGCGGACTGAACCTGACCGCTGGGCCGATGATCCGCGGTTTGCGGGCGGTACCGTGCGCGCGGTATGGGAGGAAACAAAGGCGGGAACGGACGCGCTCATGGCGCGGTACGGTTTCCGTAAGGACGGCCCTGTGTGGGTCGGGCAGGAAAACCGCGATATCACGGTAGCACTGTTCTGTCATTTCGGCATCGGTATGGCCGTACTGGCTTATCTGACGGATGTATCGCCGATGATTCTCTGGCAGCGGACGATCTGCCTTCCGTCGTCCGTAACCGAGGTTATGACGGAGGAACGTGTGAAAGGGGAGGTCTTTTTCCGCGTGACGAAGCTGGGCGATCTCAGCCATCTGGAGATGAACGGGGAAAAACGTTCCACATACGGGATGTATCCTGAGATCTGGACCGGTATAGATTCCACCGATCCGACTGTAAACGGAACGCTGCCGGATTACCGGAAAACCGGAAAAAAACAATAAAGCATGTAAGTGTTTACATTATTTTTTGGCTTTCTGTGCTGAAAAGACAGGCAAAACGTTGGATTACAAGGAGTTTCATAAATGTCCGGACAAGTTGATATACAACGCCGACGATTGACAAATAACGCTTTTGACCATATAATATGGGCGTGTAAGCATTAACATCGTTATTACATGAAATGAATCCGACGGATAGATGTATGGAAAAGAAACGTTCCACCGCGGCCTACCGCGGTATTGATCTGTTTCTGTTCGCGCTGATGCTTGCGGTGTTTGAAACGATCATCATCAGGGCGGCCGGAAGCAGAGTGTTCTCCGATCAGGCTTTTACCGTGTCACTCGCGTCCGCGATTACGGCTATTGTGTATATGCGGTGGAACGCGTGGGGCGGCATTCACGCGGCACTTGCCGGGCTGGTTTACTGCGTTGCCCTGGGCGGCGGGATTACACGCTACCCCGTGTATATTGCCGGTAATCTGTTTTCACTGCTGGCCGTTCCGCTGACAAGCCGTATCGGTAAAGAACGGGTCCGCGCGAGCCGGTGGATGTATCTCGCCTGCGGCGCGGCGGTATGGGCGCTGATGCAGGCCGGGCGGATGATCATGAGCCTGATTTTCGGTGCGCCGGTCGCGGAAGTGATCCGTTTCCCGCTGACAGATTCGCTTTCACTGGTTTTTACGCTTGTGATCCTGTGGATTGTGAAACGGCTTGACGGTGTTTATGAGGATCAGAACCGTTATCTTGAACGCGTGCACAGGGAAGAAAGAACGAAAGGAGAGGATACCGAATGAATCGGGTCGCGAACGATTATCTGATCTTTGACGAGAAGACCAGAACCTACCGGGAAAATCCGGAACAGGCTGTCCGCGATGATGTGGAGAAGCATTACTGGCTTCATGTCGGGCGTACCGTGCTGAAAGACTGGCGTCTGTATGTGATGCTTGTTCCGATGCTGCTTGTATTCCTGTTCTGGCGCTATTTTCCCATGTATGAACTGCTCGGCTGCTTCAAGGTAAGTGACAATGTACTGCCGGTCAGCGAACAGCTGTTTTCGGGCTTCAGCTATTTCCGCCGTCTTCTGTTCAGCGGTGACTCGCTGAGTACCGATTTCTGGCGCGCCATGCGCAATACGTTTTTACTGAGCTTTTACGGTTTGTGCTTCGGCTTTCCGATGCCGGTCATTCTCGCGCTTTTCTTCAACGAGATCCGGTCAAACGCCGCGCGCAGTATATATCAGGTGATGTCCTACCTGCCCAAGTTCATGTCCACCGTTGTTATGACATCCCTTGTGACGATGCTGGTCAAGCAGGGTTCCATTATCGGCAGCATGGGCATTGTATCACAGGCACTGGTGAAGCTCGGCATTATCAGCGAGGAAGCCGGTCAGTCCGGTTTGCTCAACAATCCGGGTTTCTTCCGCACGATTTATCAGGTCAGCGGCATCTGGGAAGGCGCCGGGTATGACAGTATCGTGTATTTCGCGGCAATCATCGCCATCTCACCTACAAGCTATGAGGCCGCGCAGATCGACGGGGCCAATAAATGGGCGCAGATGCGATATGTTGTTTTGCCCTGCATGCTGTCCACCATCGTGATCATGCTGATTACGCGGATCGGCAGTCTGCTGAACATCGGCTATGAGAAGGTTCTGCTTCTGTACAATACCAAGACCTATATGACAGCTGATGTGGTTTCCACCCTGAGCTACCGTACGGGTATTTACGGCGGAGGCAGCACGGGCATCGCTTCCGCGATCGAAATGATGAACAATGTCGTCGGCATGCTGCTGGTCATCGGCGCGAACACGATCGCGCGGAAGGCCGCGAACACGTCCCTGTACTGAGAGGGGAGGATACGCCATGAAAAGAAAACTCGAAGTATCCGAACTGATCTTCAGAATTATCAGCTACACACTGCTGACGGTATTCGCGCTGTGCTGCCTGTACCCGTTTGTATACGCTGTTTCCGCGGCTATGTCCGGACGGCACGCGGTGGAATACGGCGAGGTGGTGCTGTTCCCGAAAGATGTGCAGTTTGAAGCCTTCAGTATGATGTTCGGCAACAATATGTTCTGGAATTCATATTCCAACACGCTGTTCCTGACACTGTACGGAACGCTGTGGGCGATGGGTGTGAGCCTGCTGGGCGCCTACGCGCTGAGCAAAAAGCGGCTGCTGTTCCGCAAGACATTCAACTTCTTTCTGGTGTTCACGATGTGGTTCAGCGCGGGTGTGGTACCGCAGTATCTGAATTATCTGGACACACAGGCGGTGCTCCGCTCCGTGGGAATCATGGATGACAAATGGCTTGTGGTGCTTGCCATGGGTATGGCGGCAATGAATATCATCCTGCTGCGCAACGCTTTCGAAAACGTGCCGTCGGAGATTGAAGAAGCGGCGATTGTAGACGGGGCGACCGAGTTCCAGGTACTGAGAAAAGTATATATTCCCATGAGCAAATCAACAATCGCCACGGTCGCGCTGTTCTTTGCCATCAGCCGTTGGAACGGATATTTCTGGGCAAGACAGATGATCGCCAACTCGAATGAGCATCCGCTGCAGGTGTTTATCCGGCTGAAGCTTGAACAGTATACCGACCCGGAATTCATGACCGGATGGAACGAAATCTACGCATCCGATTCTGTGATCTACGCCCTGATTGTATGTTCCATTATTCCGATACTGGTGATCTATCCCTTTATCCAGAAGTATTTCGCGAAGGGAACCAACGCGGGCGGCGTAAAGGAATAACCTTTATCCCCTGATGGGAACGCGTCGTATCTCAGCGGTCACGTGTGACGGACCGTGCAGATAAAAATCTTAAGGAGGAACTACCATGAAGAAAATCCTTTGTCTGGTGGCGGCCATTGCTCTGCTGATGTCCGTCGTGAGTGTATCCGTCGCTGAGGAGCCTGTTGTGCTCCGCATGGCGACCGGCTACAACAGTGCCAAGACCGGTCTGTTCTTCGACGCGGAAACCGCGGGCGAAGGCATCACTCTGGCCGACGGAAAAACCTATCATACCGGCGACCTGAAGCCCACCTGGGTGGCTGTACAGGAAAAGTTGAATGTGATCTTTGAAGACAAATACCAGGGCAACAGCACTTCCAAAGAATTCGACTACTGGAAGGAACAGCTGGACCAGGTTGACATGATCTCCGGTACTGCCGCCACGCTGAGCGAGTACGGCGAAATCGGTTCCATTGTGAACATCGGCGAGTATCTGGATCAGATGCCTAACTTCAAGGCTTATCTGGAAGCCAACCCCATCGTTCTGCTCTCCATCACCGGCAATACCGATACCGGCGCCATCTATTTCAGCCCCTATTTTGACGGCGTAAACGATATTGAGCGTATGCCCCTGATGCGTACCGACTGGGTTGAAAAGCTCCTGAACGGCGAAGGCGCTTTCGCCGCCGATGCCAGCAAGACGCTGGCCGCTGCCGTGTATACCCCCTATATGCCCACTGAAGGCAAGGTTGAAATCGAAGTAGCGAAGGCCGACGGTTCCGCCGTTGAAACCATCGCCAAGGATTATGACGCGGCCGGCAACATCGTTGCCGCTATGAACGCCGCCGGAGAAATCGACGGTGTGACCGCCGTGAATATGCTCCGTGATTACATCGACAAGGCTTACAACGGCTACTACGGCACCAACCGCGCGGATCTGTTCATCGGACAGAACGCCGCCTGGGACGCCGACGAGCTGGTTGCCCTGCTTCGCTGCGTGGTTGCCAATCCCCAGACACTGAACGGCACAGACACCGTGCAGGGCCTGTTCTCCCGTGAAGACAACAACAATCAGCGCCGTGTGGATATGTTCCGCTTTGCCGGCACGCTGTTCGGCGTACGCGGACTCGAATCCCGCCAGGATTACCTGTATGTCGATACCGACAACACCCTGAAGGATGCCCGCAGTGAGGTCGCTACCTATGAAGCCCTGGCCCGTATGCGCGCCATGGCCGAAGAAGGTCTGATCTCCACCGCTTTCCTGAATGAAGAGGAAGTCAAGACCGAGAACTACCTCGAGAATGACCTGGGCTTCATGCACTATGACTACAACCAGACCCAGACCGTGTACAACAAGACCAAGCTGGACAACGCCGCCGGTGAAAAGTACATGGCTGTTATGGTTCCCGTGGCCCGCTGGTTCGACGGTTCCGATGAGAACGGTGTTTACATGCGCTTCACCGAGTCCTGGCGTTCCGTGAAAACGGACGGCTGGGGCATCTCCGTAGCCGGCATCAACGGTGACGAAGCCAAGCTGAACGCCTGCCTGAGCCTGATTGACTATGCCTACTCCGATGAGGGCATGATCCTGATGAGCTACGGCCCCGACGCCTTCATCAAGGAAGGCGAAACCTTCATGTTCAACGGCAAGGAAATGCCCGTGATCGCTGACGCGACCTACGCGGAACTGTGGGAGAAAGCCAAAGGCAACTACACCAATTATGCCCGTATGTACCTCGGTTCCACCCTGTCCTTCGCCAAGAGTCAGGCTTTCGAATATCAGTGCACGCATGAAGTCGGCAAGGAAGGCGCCGGTCATCTGAGCACCGCTATCGGTCTGGGCGTCATCAAGCATCCCGAACTCGCCGTATGCGAGAACAGCTGGTACACCAGCGTGCCCACCGTGCTGCCCACCACCAAGGAAGAGAACACCCAGCTGAAGGATTACACCCAGCTGAACAGCTCCTTCGACGGCGGCAAGGGCGGAAACAACGAATTCGTGAACATCATTGCCAAGGGCTTTATCGCCGAGGGCATGGGTGATCCCGAATCCGCCGCCGCCTACGTGGCCGATACCATGATGGATGCCCAGTATCTGGACATCAAGGAAGGTGCCTGGGAAGCGCTGCTGGACTACTTCACGGAACTGAACAAGTAATTGCCGGAAACCGGGTTTCCCGTCCGGAGCTTCGGCTCCGGACGGGAACCTTTCCCTGAAAACCGTTTTGTACCGGAGGATCGATCATGTACAGAAAACAGATGAAATGCCAGAAGATCCTGTGCCTCGCGCTGCTGTTTGTATGCGCGGCGGTCTTCATTTATTCTCTGGGTCTCATGACCGACCTGTATGATTCTCTTTTCAGCACAATCCGCAGCCAGAAGAATCTTGACAAATCCACGGTCACCGGATCGCGGATCTATTACGACATGCAGGGCTTCAACAAAACCTCCCTTCATTTTTCGATCGCGCTCCTCCTGCTGGCGCTGTCACTGTTTATTACCAATACCCATACACGCCGCAAATACTATATCGGCAACTATCTGTCCGCCGGTCTTTTCAGCGCGGGCGGCATCGCGTTTACAGTCTGGTTCCATACCGGAATCGAAAGCTGGAAAACGGTTTTCCTGAACATTAACTTTGAAGAACTGGCAGCTCATGCCGCCAAGAAGAAGACACTGTATTCGGATTCAACTTTCTGGTTCGACGCGCATTATGTTGTCTTCGGGCTGCTGATAGCCGGTATCATTTTGCTGATTCTGAATATTCTGTGGAAACGTAAACTCATGAAAGAAGAACGCTGTCTGCTGGAGCAGGGAGAGGAGGCGTCCGTATGACCGGTTCCGCTGAAGAACGGGAAATCCGGCTTGACCGGATGCGCTATGTGAAAAATACGGCATCCTCGCGCCTGTGTTATCTGGCGATTGTTTTTGATGTTCTTTATTTTGTTAAAATATATCAGTCCGATGTGGGATCCTGGTACTATCAGATCCTTGTCGGCGGATCGATTATTTACAATCTGCTGTTCATGCTGGTTACCTTTCTCGCGAGTGAAGGTGTGAAAAACTATAAAGCCGGATATTCGAAAGTGCTGTATATCCTCGGTGTGCTGCAGGCCGGGCGTATTTTTGTATTGCCCGTATCGGCACATAATACGCTGGTAAAGGTCGGCAGTGAGCAGCTGCAGGCGATGGATGACGCGAAATTTATATTTGCGGTTATTTGTCTCGCGCTGTCGGCCGTATGCCTGATTGCCGCGGCGGAAATCAACAGGCGCAAATGCTCGGCACTGGCACAGCATGCCGTCAGTCCGGACACAGTGAAGGAGGCGGCATGAGATGGCGACGCTGAGCCTGAAGCATATCGGCAAGATCTATGAGAATGATGTGCGGGCCGTGCATGATTTCAACCTGGATGTTGATGACGGTGAACTGATTGTGCTGGTCGGCCCGAGCGGATGCGGGAAGTCCACAACGTTGCGTATGGTCGCGGGCCTTGAGGATATTTCCGAAGGACAGCTGCTGCTGGACGGGAAAGACATTACCCGGATGGCACCGAAGGATCGCGATATGGCGATGGTGTTCCAGAACTACGCGCTGTACGGTCACATGACGGTGTATGAAAACATGGCGTTTTCACTTACGATGCGCAAGGAAGACCCGAATGTAATTCACAAAAAGGTGCTGGCCGCCGCGGAGATCCTGGGCCTTACCGAACAGCTGAACAAGAAACCGGCGCAGCTTTCCGGCGGGCAGCGTCAGCGCGTCGCGATGGGACGCGCCATTGTACGCAATCCGAAAGTTTTCCTGTTTGATGAGCCGCTGAGCAATCTGGACGCGAAACTGCGCGGCGCGACACGGCGTGAGATCATGCTGCTGCACAAGCGCCTCGGCGCGACCATGATGTATGTGACACATGACCAGACGGAGGCGCTGACGCTCGCGGATCGCATTGTGTGCATGTCCATGGGCAGGGTGCAACAGGTCGGAACGCCGCTGGAGCTGTACGAAACGCCGGCGAACCTCTTTGTCGCCGGGTTTATCGGACTGCCGCCGATGAATGTGTTTTCCGTACACGTGAACGGTGATGAGCTGACAGCGCCGGATCTGCGTGTACGCCTGACGCCTGAAGAAAAGGATCTGCTGAAGGATTATTCCGGCAGGGAGATCGCTCTCGGTGTACGGCCGGAGGACATGGCTGAAGGCGGAGATGTGACCGTACGGGTGAACAACAATGAGAATCTCGGGATGAATACGCTTGTCCACGGTATGACGGGAGCCGGACGGAAGATTACCGCGAAGCTGAAGGGCTGGTATGATTACCGTGCCGGTGATGAAATCACGCTTTCATTTACGAGAAAGCACTTCTTTGACAAGGAGACCACGAACGCGATCCGGAAGGGGGAACAGCAGTGAGCAGGACCAGGCTTTCCTTCAGCGCGCGCGTGCGTGAATCCTTACGGAAAACAGCGGTTTCACTTAAACGCAAACCGCATATGATTCCGCTTGCGGTGCTGGTGGTTTCATTCCTGATTTACAGCCTCCGGCTGACCGTTATTTCCAACACAACCGCGAAGCTGCAGGGCGCGGGAATGGGCTTGTGCGGTTTTGTGACAATGCTCTTTTCGATTCTCGGAATCGTGTCCTTCGGCAACGCGTTTCCGCATCGCAAACCGGTGAACAAACCCATGCTGATCCTGATGTTCCTGCTTTTCGGCGCGGTGATCACTGCCGACATTCTGTATATGGACCGCGTGAACAACGCGTTGTACCGTGAGGTCGATCCGATTGCCGTGACGGCGGCGACGCAGTATATCACTGACAGCCTGTCGCTGCTGAAAACGCATATCATTGTGATCGCGGCAGGTCTTCTGCTGACTGCGCTGCTGCCGGTTTACTCCCCGATGATCCGCAGGATCAACACATCCGTACGGGTGGAGGAAAACACGGAAATGGGCACGATTGACATTTCGGGAGAGGAAGAATGAAAGACCCGGCAAGGGATAAACCGCACGGTTCGGGAAAAGACGCGGACGCGTATTATCACCTGAAGCGTGACGCGATTGAGGATCTGGTTACGGCGGACAGGAGCAATTCGCCTCAGGTCAGCGAAGCGGAGCTGCGAAAGTACAGATCCGGTTCCCAAAAGCAGATTCCGGAAACATTGAAGGTCCTGTTTATCAAATTCTGGTTTGCCGGTGCCGTCTGCTTTTTCTTTCTGTGGGGGCTTGGTACATATGTGCGGGCACTGCTTGATCTGCTTGTGATCACGGGGCTGGCTCTCGGATTTGTCACGGATCTGCTGACGAACAACGTACTCCGCTTCATCGCGAAGCGGCCCGGCGGAAATGACAAATGGATGATGTGGTCAAAAAAAGGATTTGTTTCACTGCCGCTGAACATTGTTCATTCCTGCACGATCCTGTTTCTGGTTTATACGGTTTACAACGCGCTGAACATGATGCTGATCCGGATGAGCGGAGCGGCTGAGGACGCGGTTCCGCTCGGCGTGGAGCCTCTTCTGTTCGGCCTTCTGTATATGGCGTGCGATCTGCTGCTGATCGGCGCGAAGCACATGGCGGGCAACATTCTGCGTGACGCGCGGAAAAAGACGTCAGCACACTCCTGAGGAGGAACGGTATATGTCCCATCTGATTCTGAAGGACATCAACAAAATTTATCCGAACGGCTTTCATGCTGTGCACAATTTCAACCTTGCCGTGGAAAAAGGCGAGTTTATTGTGTTTGTCGGTCCGTCCGGCTGCGGCAAGTCAACCACCCTGCGGATGATTGCGGGACTGGAGGATATTTCCAAGGGCGAACTGCTGATTGACGGTGAACGCGCGAATGAGTGGGGACCGCGGGAACGTGAGGTTGCCATGGTGTTCCAGAGCTACGCGCTGTATCCGCAGATGACGGTGTTCGACAATATCGCGTTCGGGCTGGAACTGATGGGTGTGGATGAGGATGAAATCGACCGACGTGTAAAGAATACGGCGGAAATCCTTGGCCTGACGGAGTATCTGGACCGACTCCCGCGCGCCCTTTCCGGCGGACAGCGGCAGCGTGTGGCAATCGGGCGTGCCATTGTGCGGAAGGTCGGCATTTTTCTGATGGACGAACCGCTGAGCAACCTTGACGCGAAACAGCGTGTGACCATGCGTTCGGAGATCGCCCAGATTCACAGGAACACAGGGGCGACCACAATCTACGTAACGCACGATCAGACGGAAGCCATGACGCTGGCTGACCGCATTGTGGTGATGAAGGACGGCTACGTGCAGCAGGTGGGCACGCCGAAGGAACTTTATTTTGAACCGGTGAATGTATTTGTGGCCGGCTTTATCGGAGAACCGCCGATGAACTTCCTGCGTGATACGCTGACGGACGGGTGTATGCGCTTCGGGGAGCAGAAGATCGACCTGCGGAAGAAACCGGGAGCGCGCATCGCGGAGTATGAGGGCCGGGAGATCATTCTGGGCTTCCGGCCGGAGGCTGTTTCAATGCAGCCCGTTCCGGATGCCTGCGCGCTGACTGCGAATGTTGAACTGACGGAGATGCTGGGGGACAACGCCAATGTATACATTGAAAAGGACGGTGCCCGCGCGATCCTGAAGACGACGCCGTTTGAGATGCCCGAAACGGATACGGAGATAACGTTCTATGTACCGTACAGCCAGATTTATCTTTTTGACGGGGAAACAGAGTATGTGATACAGTGAATGAAACGGGGAACTGCACGGTTCTCCGTTTCGCCTTTCCGGCATTTATGCTATAATGAACCGGTATGAATCAGATGAGCCCGGGAGGTTGGCATCCTGAATGAATGTGAACAGATTGAAATCACCGTATGAGATAACCCGCATTGATCCGTGGCTTGAGCCTTATTCCGGCGAAATAGACCTGCGGATGGAACGTTTCCTTGAGGCGAGAAAACGGATCGCGGGAAAGAAAAAATCACTGTCATCCTTTGCGGACGGTTATCTTTATTTCGGCATTCACCGGACGGGGACGGGCTGGGTCGCGCGTGAATGGCTTCCCGGCGCGGATGAAGTATACCTGACAGGTGATTTCAACGGCTGGAACAGGACATCGCATCCGCTGGCAAAGCTTGACGGCGGTGTGTGGGAGATACATCTGGAAGGCAGGGACGCGCTGCGTCACGGCCAGTATATCAAGCTTTATGTCCGCCGCGGCGAAGACAGCTTTGAAAGGCTGCCGGCCTACAGCACACGTGTTTCACAGGACAAAACGACACACCGCTTCTGCACGCAGGTGTGGGCACCGGAACCGTTTGTGTGGACGGACGGGGACCGTGTGAACCGTGACGCGCCGGCACCCGTGATCTATGAGGCGCATGTGGGTATGGCGCAGGAACGCGAGGGAATCGGCACATACCGCGAGTTTGCCGACAATGTGCTGCAAAGAATTTCCGGCCTCGGATACAACACAGTGCAGCTGATGGCGATTCAGGAGCATCCGTATTACGGTTCCTTCGGCTACCAGGTAACGAATTTTTTCGCGGCAAGCTCCTGGTACGGTGAACCGGAGGACCTGAAATACCTGATCAACAAAGCCCACGGAATGGGTCTGCGCGTGCTGCTGGATGTGGTTCACTCCCATGCCTGCCCGAACCCCGGCGAGGGACTGGGATGCCAGGACGGAACGGACGACCAGTATTTCCTGACCGGTGACCGTGGTCATCATCCGGCATGGGGTACACGGCTTTTTAACTACGGAAAGACGGAAGTGCTTCATTTTCTGCTCAGCAACCTGAAGTTCTGGCTGGAGGAATATCATTTTGACGGCTTCCGCTTTGACGGTGTGACCAGTATGCTGTATCACGATCACGGTCTGGGAACCGCCTTCACGGATTACAGTCAGTATTTCACCATGAACACGGATCTTGACGCCATGGCTTATCTGATGCTGGCGAATGAAGTGATCCATGAGGTCTGCCCCCGGGCGACGACGGTTGCCGAGGAAATGAGCGGCATGCCCGGAATGTGCCTGCCGGTTGAACAGGGCGGTGTCGGATTCGATTACCGGCTGAGCATGGGCGAACCGGATTACTGGATCAGGCTGCTGAAGGACACGCGTGACGAGGACTGGCAGATGCACGGGCTGTGGCATGAGATGACAACGCGGCGCCCGATGGAGAAAAGGATCGGCTACTGCGAGAGCCACGACCAGGCGCTGGTCGGCGACAAGACACTGATCTTCCGGATGGCGGACGCGGAAATGTACACCGGTATGGACCGGATCTATCATACGCTGACGATGGACCGGGCTGTTGAGCTGCACAAGATGATCCGCTTTATGACGCTGAGCTGCGGCGGGGACGGATATCTGAACTTCATGGGCAATGAATTCGGTCATCCGGAATGGATTGACTTTCCGCGCGAGGGCAACGGATGGAGTTACAAGTATGCCAGGAGACAGTGGCACCTTGTGGATAACGGCTATCTGAAGTTCGGTCTGCTGAACGATTTTGACCGTGCGATGCTAGAACTGGCGGGAGAGTACCGGCTGCTGGAAGATCCGGCACCTGTATCGCTATGGATTGACCAGGAGAGAAAGATTATCAGCTTCAGCCGCGCGGGACTGCTTTTCCTTTTCAATTTCCACGGAACGTATTCCGAACGGTCGTTTTTCATGCATACACATACGACCGGCGAGGGCAGATATAAGGTGATCCTGTCAACAGACGAGAAACGGTTCGGCGGAAACGGGCAGACTGACCGCGAATATGTATATGAAACCGGGTGCGACAGCGACCGGGGAAACGGATTCATGATCTACAGCCCGTGCCGCACCGCGATGGTATTGGCAAAGATTGATGATCGAAAGGAGAACGGATAATGATTTTTGAGATCGGGAACAATGCTCTGATCGCGAAGAAAGCGGGGGAGACCCTGCGGATTGAACCGTGGGGAACGGACGCGCTGCGCGTACGTGCCACAATGTACGAAAAGTGGACGGATCATGACTGGGCACTGACGGAGAATGTGCCGGAAACAAAAGCTGAGATCGAAGTGTTTGAACGGGACCGGCGCGAAGGCGACGGTACAATGGGCAAACGACAGTATGCCTCCGTAACCAACGGGCGGATCAGGGCAGAGGTCAATTTCGCGGGCGTGATCTCTTTCTTCCGGGACGGTAAGCTGATCCTGCGCGAATACTACCGCAGCTATGACGGAACGATTGTGCCGAGAAGCCGCTGCCTGAAGATCATCAACCGTGAATGGAAAGGCAACATCGGCGGCAGCGAGTATACGCTGAACGTGAAATTTGATGCGAACGAAGGAGAAAAAATTTACGGCATGGGCCAGTATCAGCAGCCGTATCTGGATCTGAAGGGCAACATGCTGGAACTGGCGCAGCGTAACAGCCAGATCTCGGTACCGTTTATGGTGTCATCGCTTGGGTACGGTCTGCTGTGGAACAATCCCGCTGTAGGCAGCGTCGCGTTCGCCAAAAACTACACCGAATGGATTGCGCGGTCCACACGGCAGATGGACTACTGGATTACCGCGGCTGACGGGCCGAAACAGATTCTGAAAAACTATACGGACGTGACTGGCCGCGCTCCGGCTTTCCCGGAGGATCGCATGGGCCTGTGGCAGTGCAAGCTTCGCTACCGCACGCAGGATGAGGTTCTGTCCGTGGCGCGGCAGTACAGGAAGGAAGGCATCAAAATCGATCAGATCGTGATTGACTTCTTCCACTGGACCGTGCAGGGAGACTGGAAGTTTGACCGGAAGTACTGGCCGGATCCGAAGGCGATGGTGGATGAACTGCATGAAATGGGCATCAAAGTGATCGTATCCGTATGGCCGAGCGTTGACCGGAAGAGCGAAAACTTCTATCCGATGATGGAACGCGGCCTGCTGATCCGTACCGAGCGCGGTGCCGCCCAGACCTATGATTATCAGGGTGACTGCGTGGAAATTGATCCCTTCAACCCCGAAACGCGGAAGTATGTATGGGAAGTATGCAAAAAGAACTACTACGATTTCGGTATCGACGCTTTCTGGCTGGATAATTCCGAACCGGACTACGGTGTTTACGATTTTGAAAATTACCGTTACTACGAAGGGCCGGCACTCAGCTGCAGCAATATATATCCGCAGATGTACAGCCGTGTGTTCTGGGACGAAATGAGCAAGCTGGACAACGGACCTGTGGTGAACCTGCTCCGCTGCGCGTGGGCTGGCAGCCAGAAGTACGGCAATGTAGTATGGTCGGGCGATGTCCCGAGCACTTTCGAGTCACTGCAGGAACAGCTGCAGGCCGGCCTCAATATGGGCCTGGCCGGTATTCCGTGGTGGACAACGGATATCGGCGGCTTTATGACTGACGATGTCAATGACCCCGATTTCCGTCAGCTGCTGATCCGGTGGTATCAGTTCGCCGTGTACTCCGCTGTGCTGCGAATGCACGGTGACCGCGGTCCCTACAATATCCCGCCGCTGGATGACCGCGACTGGGGCGGCGGATATCTGCACACCGGCCAGCCGAATGAACTGTGGAGCTACGGCGAGGAAAACTACCGCATTATGCGGAAATACTACGATGTACGCATCGCTATGCATGACTACATCGCGGAACTTTACCGGCAGGCCTCGGAAGACGGATCACCGCTGATCCGCACGATGTTCTACGAGTTCCCCGATGACGCGAAGTGCTGGGAGCTGCAGGATCAGTATATGTTCGGCGGCAGGTATCTGGTGGCGCCGGTCCTGCATCTGAACGAGTTTGAGCGTGACGTTTATCTGCCCGCCGGTGAGTGGACGGATGTCAATACCGGAAAGACCGTACAGGGCGGATGTACCTTGCGTGTACAGGCTCCGATCGATGTCATTCCCGTGTTTGAGAGGAAGTAAAGCCGTTCCCTCTCCCGGCAAAACGGGAGAGGGTTATTTTGCTTTTATTTTTGGCATAAACTTCTTGTCAAGCCTTGAAAACTATGGTACAATGCGATGTGCGCGGGTACAGCGGGCGCAGTAAACGGCATTCATGCCTTGAAAGAAGGGTTTAACGTAAAAAGAGTGGACACGGCCGGGCGGTTTTCTCTGAGGAGAAGAGGGGTATTGCCCCTTTATGACCGCTGAGGCCGCTAAGTGTCCGCTCTTTTCTGTTGACCGGGATGCTTTATACGGGGGGAGAAAACGGGATGGCAAAGGCGGAACTGACAGCAATCGTAGAGCCGAAGTGCCTGAAACTGGCTGAAAAGCTCGGCTTTGAACTGGTGGATGTCTGCCTGGACAAGGAAGGCGCGGGTAAATTCCTGAGAATTTATATCGACAAGCCGGACGGCATCACGCTGGATGACTGTGAGGCGTTTCACAGGGAGATTCAGCCCCAGGTTGAAAACTGCGATTATGATTTCCTGGAAGTCTCCTCTCCCGGAATCGACCGCCCCCTGAAAAAGGAACGCGACTTTTTGCGCAATCTGGGCGAGCAGGTTGAAGTACATCTGTTCAAACCGATGGACGGAGTGAAAACGCTTGAAGGCACGCTTGCCGGATATGAGGATGATACGATCCTGCTTGAGACGGGCGGAAACGTGATTCGCCTGCCGCGGAAAGAAGCCGCGCTTGTGAAGCTTGTGATTGACATGAGCGGCATTGAGGATGTTGAACTGTAAAAAAGATAAGCAAAGATCAGAAAGGCGAAGAAACAATGAAATCCGAAGTTGTAGAAGCGATCCACCTGCTGTCAAAGGAAAAGGGCATCAATGAGGAAACTCTGTTCACGACCATTGAGGAGGCGCTGAAGGCCGCGTTCCGCAAGAACCAGACCAAGGATGTTGCCGTGCCCGCGAATCTTGATGTGACCGTGAACCGCAATGACGGCTCCGCGCACGTGTACGCGCGGAAACTGATTGTTGAAGAAGTTGAGGATACGGCAAACCAGATCTCGCTTGAGGAAGCGCAGAAAATCAATACCACTTATCAGATGGGTGATATCGCCGAGGTTGACGTGACGCCGAACGGGTTCCTTCGCGTGGCGGCGCAGACCGCGAAACAGGTGATTATTCAGCGGATCCGTGAGGCTGAACGCGGAAAGATCTACGACGAATATATCGAAAAGGAAAGCGAGATTCTGACCGCTATCGTGAAGCGGATTGAGCCCCGCTGCGTATATGTCGATCTGGGCCGTACCGAGGGCGTGCTTGAGCAGAACGAGATGATCCCCGGTGAAGAGCTTCATGATGATGACCATATCAAGGTATATGTGCTGAAAGTGAAGGAAGACAAAGTGAGCGCCGGCTACGCGCCGCAGGTCTACGTGAGCCGGATTCATCAGAATCTGGTCAAGCGTCTGTTTGAGATGGAAGTACCGGAAATTGCCGGCGGCATCGTTACGATCAAGAGCATCGCCCGCGAGGCCGGAAGCCGGACCAAGATCGCCGTGTTCAGCAGCGATATGATGATTGACCCCGTCGGTGCCTGCGTCGGCCAGCGCGGCGGCCGTGTCGACCGTGTTGTGCAGGAACTGAAGGGCGAGAAGATCGATATCATCAAGTGGAGCAATAACCCGGCCGAGTTTGTGGCCAATGCGCTGAATCCCGCGCATGTGCTGAGCGTATACCAGGCGAAGGATGAAAAAGCTTTCCGCGTGATTGTGCCGGATAATCAGCTGAGTCTGGCAATCGGCAAGGAAGGTCAGAACGCCCGTCTGGCCGCGAAGCTGACAGGCTGGAAGATTGACATCAAGAGCCAGAGTCAGGCCGCGGAAATGAGCGACATGGTGGACGAAAACGGCCAGACAACAGAGTATGTACGGCTTGAAACTCCTTTGTACGACAGCTTCACGATGGACATTGACACTACAGCCATGGGAGACGATGATACACTGTGATAAAGCCAAAGAAAATCCCGATGCGCATGTGCGTCGGCTGCCGTGAAATGAAGGAGAAGCGTGAGCTGATCCGCGTTGTACGGAGTCCGGAAGGCGAAATATCGCTTGACCCCGTGGGTAAAAAACCCGGCCGCGGCGCGTATGTCTGCCGCAGGGGTGAATGCCTCAGACGCGCGATTAAGCAACGGCAGCTGGAACGCCAGCTGGAAACGGCGCTGACGGACGAGATTGCCGCGGCTCTGAACGATGAACTGGCAAGGCTTGAGACGGAGGCTGCCGCGGCGAATGGATAAACAGAAGATCAGCGGACTGATGGGCTTGTGTGTACGGGCGCGTCAGGCGATTTTCGGAGAGGACGGCTGCATGAAAAGCCTGCGGAGCGGGCAGTGCGGCCTCCTGCTGATGGATGAAGCCATTTCGGACAGAGTACGGGAAAAGTATCTCGGAATCTGTGAAAGATGCGGTGTGCCGTATGCGATACTGCCGGAAGGAATGATTTTTGACGCGACCGGCAGACCCGGGATGGCGATCGCGGTTCTGAAGGGACCGCTTGCGGAAAGATTGTCCAGCTGCGCGGATGCGCGGCAATATACTTCAAATGCCGATGAACGGCGGGGGTGCTGAAGTTACATGGCAAACGTGAACTTGAAGGATGCCACCAAAGAACTTGTCGCGGATGCTTCCGGAATGCTGGAGAACGCGACCCGTCTGCGCAAAAATGCCGACAGCCTGATGGACAGACTGAAGAGGCTGGACGCGGAATTCGCCAGGAAGAAGGAAGAAGAAGCCGCACGGCGCAGGATGGCCGAGCAGATGCGTGTACAGTCTTCTCAGCAGAAGGCCTTTACAATGCTGGATGACGAGGAAAAAGCGCAGATTGAGGCGATTCGTGAAGAAAACAATAAGGCCGCGGTTGTGAAGCAGAGTGACGCGGAAGAACGGGATATCCCCGCGCCCGCAAAGACCGCGGATGCACCCGCGCCGGAAGCCGAAAAGACAGAAAAGGCGGAAAAGAAACCCGCGAAGAAAGAAGCTCCCGCTGCCGAAAAGGAGAAACCCGCGCAGAAACCCGCTGAGCCGGAGCAATCCCCGGCCCCCGCGGCTGCTGTTGCCGCGGAGCCCGCGGCACCGGCTGAACCGAAGAAGCCGGCAATCGGGCAGATTATCAGCCGTCCGGGCGATCAGCCCGCACAGCCCGCGCGTCCCGTGGGACCGGCGCCGAACGTGATCCGCGGTCCGCGCCCGGTTAACGGAATGCCCCAGGGCCAGAACGGTGCCCGCCCGGCAGGCCCCTACGGCCGTCCGGCAAACGGCGCGCCCCAGGGCCAGAACGGTGCCCGCCCGGCAGGCCCCTACGGCCGTCCGGCAAACGGAGCGCCCCAGGGTCAGAACGGCGCGCGTCCGGCAGGCCCCTACGGCCGTCCGGCGAACGGAG
>JAKSQH010000003.1 GCA_024404245.1 Clostridia bacterium | reverse complement strand
ACCCCGGACCAACCGGTTATGAGCCGGCCGCTCTAACCAACTGAGCTAAAGGCCCCAACCGTTCAGCACAAAAAGGAAAAGTGACTCCGCCGGGATTCGAACCCGGGTAGCCGCCGTGAAAGGGCGGTGTCTTAGGCCTCTTGACCACGGAGCCATATTCAGCATCTCCGGGGGAACGTTCGTCGGGGTGAAGGGATTCGAACCCCCGGCCCCATGCTCCCAAAGCACGTGCGCTACCAGACTGCGCTACACCCCGGTACACATCCTGCAAGGTACGCCTTACAAGCGGCGAAAATTAATATACACGATTCCGGATTATTTGTCAATGACTTTTTTTCGTTTTTTACGGCTATCGTGAAGAAGAAAAAACGGGAGAAGGTTTTTGTCCTTCTCCCGTATGAATCACTTTCTTACGCCGCTTCATTTCCGGCGGGTTCCGGATCGCCGCCGAGCTTCAGCGCGATCAGCACGCCCACCGCCAGCGCGACGATACTCGCGAGGCAGATCCAGACATTGAATCCTTCGTAGATGCTTGTGCCCATCAGGATCACAACCGGGCTGGCCGCGACCATTCCGAGAATCGCGCAATATGTGCGGCCTTTCCAGTGCTTCAGCAGGAATTCAATCAACTTCGCGATGGCGAAAATGCCGAACACAATGCCCAGGCCGAAAGGCAACAGGATCCCGATGTTATGCAGAATCATTTCCCCGCCGCCGCCCGTAAGGCCTTTCAGCAGATTCGGCAACGCGCCGGTCACAATCGGTTCATAGTATCCGAGTGTTTTCAGCATCATGCTGCCGCTCACTCCCGGAATGACCATTGTGGCGGAAGCAATTGTACCCAGCACAAACAGTTTCAGCACTTCCAGCACGCTCAGCCTGATCTCGGTACTGTTTTCCGCTTCAATCGCCTTCAGCACCACAACCAGCGCGAAAAAGAGAACAAAGATCAGAATGCCCTGCCAGCCGATCTTCTCCCCTTTCAGTTCCTTCAGGATAAAAGGCAGTGAACCGAGGATCAGCCCGATGAAGAGCGCGTTGGTCGGCAACGGAAATTCGCGGAAAGCGATCTTCAGACCGATGGCGCCCGCCAGAATGGCGATGACCATGCCGATTCCGTAAGGCAGCAGAATCTTCACACACTCTTTGAACTTTTTGAACAGATTGTTGATACTCCAGATCAGCTTGTCATATATGCCCATGGACACCATCATCGTGCCGCCGCTGACGCCCGGGATTACATTTGCCAGGCCGATTACCATGCCGCGGAGCACATCAAGAAACCATTTCATTTTTCAATCCTCCGGTCCGTATTCATCTTCCTCACCCGGCGCGTCAAACGAGGACGCGAGGCTTTCGGGTGAAAACCGCGGGTCAAAAGCCAGCTGGGCCAGTCTGTCCTTCGGCACAACCGTATCCGTTCCGAGGCAGTCCGTACAGCGGTATCCGCACTCCTGGCACACACAGCCGAGATGATCGCTCTCCGCCTGCACCATATAGTCGCCGCATTCCTTGCAGCTGCACCGCATACCAATTCCTCCCCGCGAGAATAATGATGATATTATACAATGTCCCGTCTGATAAAACAAGATAAACAAATACCCGGGCCGTGAGGTCCGGGCAGGTAATATCATCAGCACGTTTGTCTGTTCTTACGCTTCAGGCTCCATCAGGCCGAGGTCACCGTCCTGCCGCAGATACAGCACATTGGTCCTGTCTGTGTCGCTGTTCACGAAAACGAAGAAGCTGTGGCCCAGCAGTTCCATCTGCAACACGGCGTCCTCCACGGACATGGGGCGCACGGGGAAGGTCTTGTGCTTCACAACCTTGCGCTCGCCTTCTTCAACAGCCTGCTCCTCCTCGATATACTCGGGCACTGTGTCCGTAAACGCGTCCTCACGCAGGCGTTTGCTCAGTTTCGTGCGGTGGCGGTGAATCTGGCGCTCCATCTTGGCCAGTGCCTGGTCAATCGCCAGGAACAGATTATCATCCGCGGAGGACTCGCTGCGCAGGATCACATTGTTACCCATGGGAACAGTAATTTCAACAACACGGCGGTCGTTCTTCTCCTTCGTCATCTTAATCTGCATTTCCGTGTCCGGAAGCAGGTAACGGCTCATCGTGTCGGTCTTTTTCTCGATTCTCTTGGTGATTCCGGGGGTCACAACCATATTTCTCGCATTGATCGTCAGTTTCATGTTACGGGGAACTCCTTTCAAAAATCAAATCCTCACCCATGAGGGGAACCGGGGCAGGAGAAACACAGCGGACATATTTTTACTTCCGCCGCGAAGAATTGTGTGCCATCGGCACCACGTCCTTCCGTTTTTTTCTGATAAAGTATTTCGACACGCTTCGGTTTTTTCCTTCATGTTCTGTATTTTTTCACACATTATTCCACCGTTTGTCACAAAGCATTGAAAAAACAGCCTTTGTCTTGATTCAGCCTGCGCACTGTGGGATAATAAAAATGAAATAATCCGGATCGGAAGTGACCGCTTATGAAACTGACAGAGCTGTTCAGGGGCGAAAAGCCGCGCCTTTCCTTTGAAGTATTCCCGCCGAAAACGGATACCACCTTTGAGAGTGTCCGCGCCGCCACGGAGGAGATCGCCGCGCTGAAACCCTCCTTTGTTTCCGTAACATACGGTGCCGGCGGCGGTACCAGCAAATATACACTTTCGATCGCGGAAAACATTATGAAGACGCACGGTGTGCCGACGCTTGCCCATCTGACCTGTGTTTCCTCCACAAAGGAAACAGTCCGCGAGCGCATCGCGGATATCCGTGCCGCCGGCATCGAGAACGTAATGGCGCTCCGGGGTGATCTGCCGCCCGAAACAGCCGGCAGTGCGCCCGCGCGTGATTACCGTCACGCAATCGAGCTTGTGCGTGAGCTGAAAGAAACCTGCCCGGACCTGTGTATCGGCGGCGCCTGCTATCCGGAAGTGCATCCGGAAAGTGCCGACAGCGTGCAGGATATCCGTTTTCTCAAGGAGAAGGTCGATGCCGGATGCGATTTCCTGACAACGCAGATGTTCTTTGACAATCAGCTGCTGTACCGTTTCCTGTACCGCATCCGTGAGGCGGGGATCACCGTTCCCGTCATTCCGGGCATTATGCCGATCACAAACGCGAAGCAGGTTGACCGTGCTCTGAAGCTGAGCGGTTCATTCATGCCCACAAGGTTCAAAAGCCTGGTCGACCGCTTTGGCAATGATCCTGAAACAATGAAGCAGGCCGGCATCATCTACGCGACCGACCAGATCATCGACCTGTACGCCAACGGCATCCGCAATGTGCACGTTTATACCATGAATAAGCCGGACGTCGCCGCGAAGATTATGGAAAATCTGTCCGCCATCATCGGATAAGGACCGGAGGGCTGTATACCGTGAATATTCTTGACTATATGAAAGACCATGTGCTGCTGCTCGACGGCGGTATGGGTACGCTGCTGCAGAAAGCCGGCATGCGTCCCGGTGAAAGATCCGAATCCTGGAATCTTTCACATCCGGATAAAGTAACAGAGATTCACCGCGACTATCTGGCAGCCGGCAGCAATGTTATCACCGCGAACACTTTCGGTGTCAATGCCCTGCAGTATACTGAAAGCGAGGTCGGCACACTGGTTTCGGCAGCCGTTTCCCGCGTGCGGGAAGCGCAGCGTTCCTTTGCCGGCGCGGAGCCGTCCTGGGCCGCGCTGGATATCGGGCCGACCGGGCATATGCTGAAACCGCTGGGTGATCTGGACTTTGAGGATGCCGTAAGCGCGTTCGCGTCCGCGGTGCGGGCCGGTGTACGCGCCGGTGCCGATCTGATCCTGATCGAAACGATGACCGACAGTCTTGAAACAAAAGCCGCTTTGCTCGCCGCGAAAGAGAATTCCGATCTGCCCGTCTTTGTCTCCAACGCCTACAATGAAGACGGCAGACTGCTCACAGGCGCGACGCCCGCCGTAATGACCGCCATGCTGGAGGGAATGGGTGCCGATGCCGTCGGCGTTAACTGCTCCTTCGGTCCGGATGTGCTCGCGCCGGTTGTACGGGAGTACCTGAAGCACGCGTCCGTCCCTGTCCTGTTTGAGCCGAACGCCGGCCTGCCCAGAATAGAAAACGGCACCGTCATATTTGATGTGGACCCGGAATCATTCGCGCTTCAGGTCGCGGAGCTGATCCGTGAAGGCGTCCGCGTCGCGGGCGGATGCTGCGGCACAACCCCCGCCCATATCGCCGCGCTGAAAAAAGCAATTGACGGCATCTCCCCCGTTCCCGTTGTTCCGAAGGAGGAAACCGTCGTCACTTCCGGCACAAAAGCCGTATACTTTACAGATGACCCGCTGCTGATCGGCGAGCGCATCAATCCGACCGGTAAAAAGCGTCTGAAGCAGGCGCTTCTTGAGCATGATATCGCGTACATTCTCGAGCAGGGTACCGCGCAGGAGGAAAAAGGCGTCCATCTGCTGGATGTGAATGTCGGTCTCCCCGGTACAGACGAGGCTGAACTGCTTACCTCCGCCGTGCGCGAGCTGCAGGCTGTAACCGCGCTTCCCCTGCAGATTGACACCGCGCTTCCGGAAGCCATGGCGCGGGCGATGCGCGTATACAACGGTAAACCGCTCGTCAACTCCGTAAACGGCAAGCGTGAAAGCATGGACGCTATCTTCCCGCTCATCCGCAAATACGGCGGTACGGTGATCGCCCTTACGCTGGATGAATCCGGAATCCCCGCCGACGCGGCAGGGCGTGTGAAAATCGCGGAAAAAATTCTGCGTGAAGCCGCGAAGTACGGCATCAGCAAAAAAGATATCGTGTTTGACACGCTGACCATGGCCGTCAGCGCCGCGCCGGACGCGGCTTCCGTAACGCTGGACGCGCTGGAAACGGTGCGCCGCGGTCTCGGCTGTCATACTTCTCTCGGTGTATCCAATGTTTCGTTCGGTCTGCCGGACCGTGAAGGCGTTAACTGTGCATTCTTCTCCGCCGCGCTGGAGCGCGGGCTTTCCGCCGCAATCATGAATCCCAACTCAGACGCCATGCTGCGTGTCTTCCGCGCGTTCCGCCTGCTTCACGGGCTGGATAAAAACTGCACGGACTGGATTTCCTCGGCGTCATCCTTCACAGCACCGGCCGCCGCGGTGTCCGCGGCCGAAGTACCGGACCTGTATACCGCGATCGTTCGCGGGCTGAAGCAGCGTGCTGAAAAAGCGGCAGCGGAGATGCTCGTTTCCGTCGCTCCGATGGATGTGATCAACGGCACCGTGATTCCCGCGCTCAACGAAGTGGGCAAAGGCTTTGAGCAACAGACAATATGGCTCCCGCAGCTGCTGATGAGCGCCTCAGCCGCGTCCGCGGCATTCGCGTCCGTCAAAGCCGCGATGGCTGCCGTGCCCTCACGCGGAGCGAAATGCCGTTTTGTGCTGGCTACCGTAAAGGGCGATGTACACGACATCGGCAAGAACATCGTACGTCTGTTGCTGGAAAACTACGGTTATGATGTTACGGATCTCGGCAGGGATGTTCCGCCTGAAACAGTCGTGGAAACCGTTAAGAAGCTGAACGCGCCGCTGGTCGGTCTTTCCGCGCTGATGACCACAACCGTGCCCGCCATGGAGGAAACAATCCGTCTTCTCCGCGCGGAGGCGCCGGAAACCCGGATTGTCGTCGGCGGCGCGGTGCTGACCGCGGATTACGCCGCCGCTATCGGCGCGGATCATTACGCGCCGGACGCGATGGATACCGTCCGTTGGGCGGATTTTGTCACATCGCGCGTCAGATGCTGAACAGAATAGCATGCCGGTCCGGAACACGGGCCGGTTTTTTGCGTGATTGACATTGTGTAAACCGCGGGGACGCGGTATACTGATGGAAAGCAGACACAGAATATACTGTACGGCACGCCCTTTTCCGCGGTTTGTTTTCCGGAGGAGTCATGCCGGAAACCGTTCACTTTTATCAGAAGGAGTATCCATGAAAAGTATCAGAAGCGTTTACAAAATCGGTAATGGCCCGTCCTCCTCGCATACGGTCGGTCCGTATAACGCGGCCCGGATTTTCCGTTCCCGCTATCCAGACGCGGACCGTTTCGAGGTTACGCTTTTCGGCAGCCTTGCCCATACAGGAGAAGGTCACAGCACAAAAAAAGCGATTCTGTCCGGGCTGCCCGGCGCGGATGTGCGTTTTGATAAAGAAACAAAAGACCTTCCCCACCCGAATACCATGCTGTTCCGCGCGTTCAGAGAGAATGAAGCAATCGGTGAAAACCGCATTCTGTCCGTCGGAGGCGGCTCAATCCGCATTGAAGGCGAGGAAAGCGACGAGGAAAGCGAGGTCTATCCGGAAACAAATTTTACCCGGATGCTGGATTACTGCCAATCGCACCGGATAACGCTGCCGGAATTTATCAATCTGCGTGAAGGTACCGGTCTCAGGGATTATCTGCGTGAAATCTGGCATGCCATGGAGGACGAAGTCGAGCGCGGGTTGCGTACGGAAGGTATTCTGCCGGGCGGTCTGAATATCACACGCAAGGCAAAGTCACTTTACAGCAAGCGATGCTATAACGAATCCTCCGATATCGCCATGAACCGTGTCATCGCCTCCTACGCGTTTGCCGCCTGTGAGGAAAACGCGGCTGAAAACGTTGTTGTCACAGCGCCCACATGCGGCGGATGCGGCGTGATTCCGGCCGTGCTTTACTACATGGCGCATGACCGCGGTTATCCGGAGGATGAGATTTTGGACGCGCTTTCGGTCGCGGGGCTCATCGGAAACGTCATCCGTACAAATGCCAGCATATCCGGTGCCGAATGCGGATGTCAGGCTGAAGTCGGCAGTGCCTGTTCAATGGCTGCCGGAGCGCTGGCCACGCTTTACAGGCTGTCACTCGGCCAGACGGAGTACGCCGCGGAAGTGGCCATGGAGCATAATCTGGGGCTGACCTGCGATCCGGTGCACGGTCTGGTGCAGATTCCGTGCATCGAGCGGAACGCCGTCGCTGCCATGCGTGCCGTCAGTTCCGTCAATCTTTCCCGTTTTCTGGCGGAAACGCGTAAGATCTCTTTCGACGATATTGTGGATACCATGTACCGCACCGGAAAAGACATGAATGAAAAATACAGGGAAACAAGTCACGGCGGTCTCGCGGTCATGTATGCCGAAAAAGAAAAGTTTTCCGGTATTCCGGCACAGCCGCAGAAGATTTGATAAATCCGCGGCGCGTATCTGTGATAGAATACTTATTACAGAGAAATCCGGTACAGCGCGTATGAGCCGGAATTCCGTGCCGGTCCGCACAGGCTCCGGAATGAAAATAACGAAAGGATCTTCATCATATGAAAAATCAGGCATTCAATCCGTACCTTCCCTCATGGGAATACATTCCCGACGGTGAACCCTATGTTTTCGGAGACCGTGTCTATGTCTACGGTTCCCATGATCTTTTCAACGGCTATGTCTTCTGCATGGGGGACTACATGGGCTGGAGCGCGCCGGTAAACGATCTTTCCGCCTGGCGCTGCGAAGGTGTGACCTATCCGCGCTGCGGTGATCCTGCCAATGCCGACGGCAGAATGTGCCTGTACGCGCCCGATGTGGCGCAGGGGCCGGACGGCCGCTATTATATGTACTATGTTTATGACAAGGTCGGTTTTGTATCCGTCGCCGTATGCGATACGCCCGCCGGTCACTACAAGTTTTACGGCTATGTGCATGACAGGCAGGGGCGCCGGCTCGGCGACCGTCCCGGTGACGAGCCGCAGTTTGACCCCGGTGTGATCTGCGAAAACGGAAAATGCTTCATGTACACAGGCTTCTGCGGACACGGTGACAGGAGTCGCCACGGTTCCATGGTCACGGTGCTTGAAAGCGACATGGTCACCATTGCCGAAGAGCCGAAGTTTGTGGTGCCCGGTGCCATGTACGCCGAAGGTACAGGCTTTGAAGGGCATGCTTTCTTCGAAGCCTCCTCCATTCGCAAGCGCGGAGATACCTATTATTTCGTCTATTCCTCCCAGGTTATGCATGAGCTGTGCTATGCCACCGCCGCGGATCCGCGCGGTCCGTTCACCTACGGCGGCGTCATCGTCAGCAACTGTGACATCGGTATTGATACCTATAAACCGGCGGAGAAGCCCACGGCGTTCGCCGGCAACAATCACGGCAGCATTATTGAAATAAACGGTCAGTGGTATGTCTTCTATCACCGCCAGACAAATGCTTCCTGGTTCTCGCGGCAGGGCTGTGCCGAGCCGATCTTCTTTGATGAAGCCGGCCGGATCTCCCAGGCGGAAATGACCTCATGCGGGCTGAACAACGGGCCGCTGAAGGGTGAAGGCGAATACCCCGCCTATATCTGCTGCAACCTGTTTGATGACCGTGAAGGCTTCATGAGCGGCGATCCCACCAGGGCCCGTGTCACGCAGGACGGGCGCGATGATGACAAGGATCCGGCGTACATCGCCCGCATGATGAGCGGCACCACAGCAGGCTTCAAATACTTTGACTGCAGCGGTGTAACCGGCATTTCCGTCATATACCGCGGCTACTGCCACGGCAAATTCGTCATCCGGAACAAATGGGACGGCGAACCGCTGTGCGAGATCCCCGCGAACAGCAGCAACGTGTGGGAAAAGCGTACGGCAAAATGCGCCTTCCCGGACGGAATTCAGGCACTGTACATTACCTGGGAGGGCGGCCATGACGGTCCGCATCTGAAGAGCTTTATCTTTGAAAAAGACTGAAGCGTGTCCCGGAAAGGAGATGGAAAAATGATTCGGAAACTGTTTTTCGATAATCCGAACGGTCAGTCATTTCATTACGCGCTGTATACACCGCCGGAGTTTGACGGCAGCACGCCCATGCCTCTTGTGATCTTTATGCACGGCTGGGGTGAGAAAGGGAAAGAAGACGGATCTGAGCTGGATCTGGTATTCACGCACGGCTACCTGAAATATGCCGGCGCGCGTGATTATCCTTTCATGATTGCCGCGCCGCAGTGTCCTTCCGGCAAAATCTGGTGGGCATTCACGGAGTCTCTGAACGCGTGGCTTGATCATCTTACCGCTTCATTTTCCGTTGATCCGCGGCGCGTGGCGCTGACCGGTCTTTCCATGGGCGGTTACGCGTCATGGCTCTGGGCGGAATGCTATCCGGAAAGGTTCCGTGCAATCGTTCCGGTTTGCGGAGGCGGGATTCCGGTCGGCGCGCAGGCGTTGGTCAGCATGCCGGTATGGGCCTTCCACGGAGACAGTGACACCACCGTGCCCCCGCAGGAGAGCCTGAAAATGGTCTCATGCCTGAACAGCAAAGGCGGCAGCGCGAAGCTCACCCTCTATCCGGGCTGCGGTCACAATTCATGGGAGCAGGCCTATCAGGATGAAGCGCTGATCGCGTGGCTGGCAGAGCAGACAAAGTGATCCTTCATATACCCCGCGGCTCCGGCCGTGTAACACAGACGGGTTCAAATCCCGAGTCAATAATACAGATCGGAGGAATACTCAAATGCTGAGAATTATTAAGACGGAAAACGGACTTGTGCGCGGGCTTCCCGCTGCCGATCCGCGTATCACTTCATTCAAAGGCATTCCCTTCGCGGCTCCGCCCACAGGCGAAAACCGCTGGCGTGCTCCCCAGCCCTGCGCGGACTGGGACGGGATTCGTGACTGCTATACCTTCGCGCCCATCTCCGTTCAGGATACACCCGCTCTCGGCACGGATATCTACTGCCGTGAATGGCATGTGGACAGCGAGATTCCCATGGGTGAAGACAACCTGTATCTGAACATCTGGACTTCAACCAAAACAGGCGATGAGAAAATGCCCGTTCTGGTGTGGTATTTCGGCGGCGGCTTCCAGTGGGGCTACACCGCCGAGATGGAATTTGACGGAGAGCGTCTGGCACGCCGTGGCATTGTGGTCGTTACAGTCAACTACCGTCTTGGCGCGTTGGGCTTCCTTGCTCACCCGGAACTGACGGCACAGCAGCCGGACGCGCCCGCCAACTTCGGTTCTCTGGACCAGCAATACGGTCTGGAGTGGGTCATCCGGAATATCGCTGCCTTCGGCGGCGATCCGAAGAACATCACCATCGCGGGTCAGTCCGCCGGCGGCGGCAGCGTAATGGCGCAGATGGCCTGCAACAAAAACGAGGGGCGTTTCCAGAAAGCGATTGTACTGAGCGGCATGATCCGTCCGCCCTACGCGCCGAACCCCTTCATGGTTCCGAAAACGCTCGCCGAAGCTGAAAAGCTCGGCACCGCATTCTTTGACTTCCTGGGAGTAAAGACACTTGCAGAGGCGCGCGCGCTGGACGCGTTCTATATCCGTGACAAATACGCCGAGTTCCGTGTGGATCATTCCTGTATGTTCACCATCATTCAGGACAACTGCTTCTGTGATGAGGATCCGATGCTGAAGTTTGCCCGCGGCACGCGGGTCCGTGTACCTGTTATGGCCGGCAACACAGGCAATGAGTTCCGCGCGTTCCTCCCGGCAAAGAATGAGGTCGAATTGCGTGAAATGGCGGAAAAAGTCTTCGGTGACGAAGCCGGAACCTTCCTTTCCTTCCCCGAAGCGCATGTGAAAACAGACATGGGCTACGCGCCCGTCAGCGCGATTGAAAGCGCGGTCAAGGCCGCGTTCCTGGGTGAGGAAAAACAGGAAAATCCGAACGCTTCCTACTATTACCTGTTCGATCCGGATATTCCGGGTGATGACAATCCCGGTACCTTCCACAGCTGCGATCTGTGGTTCTGGTTTGAAACGCTGGCCAAGTGCAGCCGTGCCTATCGCGGTCATCATTACGACCTTGCCCGGCAGATGAGCATGTACTGGGTCAACTTCATCAAAACCGGCGATCCCAACGGCAATGACGCTGACGGCACACCGCTGCCCCGCTGGGAAAGCTATACCTCCGCGAACCGCGGTGAAATGCACTTTCTTTCCGAAGGCGCGGTTCCCGCGAAAGAAACCGGCGCTTTCAAGGCATTCCTGAACGATGAACTGCTGAAAACGCTGGAGTAAATCCGCGTGGCATGGCCGGAGGCCGGAATTCTTTCCGGTCTCCTCTTTTTCGCAAAAAACAGAAGCGGAATGAACGTGTTCTGTTGTACATGCGCAATCAACAATGATATAATGAATTAATGTGAACCGAAGCGTCGCGCGGCGGTATCATACGTTCGCATTCACGGAGGCCCAGATGATTTTTTCAAACCCTGTTCTGTACGCCGATTATCCGGACCCGGATGTGATCCGTGTCGGTGATACATATTATATGGTCACCACAACCATGCACATGTTTCCCGGGGGAGACATTCTCGTTTCAAAGGATCTGGTGCGTTGGGAGCTCCTGTGCCATGTATTTTCCGTGCCGGACGGAACACCGCGTCAGCGTCTGGACGGCGGGGATATTTACGGCAAGGGTATGTGGGCCGGATCGCTGAGATACCACAACGGGGTTTTTTATCTGCTGTTTGTCTGCAACGACACACACAAAACCTACTGTTTTTCGGCATCGGACCCGTCAGGCCCGTGGGAAAAGCATATTATTGAAGGATGTTTTTTTCACGACTGCTCCGTGCTCTTTGATGACGACGGGCGCGTGTATATTGTTTCCGGCAACCGGGAGATACACCTTACCGAAATGGAGCCGGATCTCAGCAGACCGAAAGAAGGCGGGCTTGAACGCGTCATTCTCCGCGACAGGCAGGAAAACATGCCACTCGGTTTTGAAGGTTCCCACCTGTATAAGATCAGCGGGAAATACTATCTGTTTCTGATCCACTGGGCGTCTGACGGCACAAAGCGCCGTACCGAAGCCTGCTGGTGCGCGGACAGCCTGACCGGCGAATTCACCGGGCGCGATATTTACGATGATGACCTCGGTTTTTTCAACATGGGTGTTGCCCAGGGCGGAATCGTGGACACCCCGGACGGGCGTTGGTTCGCAATACTCTTTCAGGACCGCGGAGCCTGCGGCCGGATGCCTGTACTGGTGCCCATGGTATGGGAAAACGGTTTTCCGAAGCTGCAGCCAGATGTGAAAACGCTCGACCTGCCGGTTTGTGAAGACGCGTTACGTCCGCTTTACGGTTCCGATACACTCCGTGAAGGCGCGCCCGCCGATTACTGGCAATGGAACCACATGCCGGATACCTCCGGCTTCGCGTTTACCGCACGCGGATATGAACTGACCGCGCTTCCGGCGCCGGATCTCACTCACGCGAAAAACACGCTCACCCAGCGTATCTTCGGTCCGAAGGCAAGCTTCACCGTCACACTGAACGCGGGCGGGTTGAAAACCGGTGACCGCGCCGGTCTTTGCGCGTTGCAGGGTTGTTTCGCCGCCCTGCTCGCGGAGCGTACGGACAGCGGTTTCCGTCTGGTGCTGCACAGCCGCGAAGGTGCATCCGTTCAGGCGGACGTCCTGCCGGATAAAGCATTGATTCCGGTAAACACGTCTGTTCTCCGGCTGAGGGCGGATTTTGACTTTACAGACCTGAAGGACACCGTCCGTTTTCTGTATGACACAGGAAACGGCTGGCAGCCGGCCGGTGATGAACACAAACTGCGTTACACACTGGATCATTTCATGGGAGCCCGGATAGCGCTGTGCGCCTTCGGCCACGGCGGTAAAGCGGTCTTCTCTGATTTTGAATACATTCACTGATTACAGGCAATACACAAGGAGGTAACAGCAACCATGGACAGAAGTAAACGCCCCGTAGGCAGGCAGAAGAAGGTCGTAAGCGGCGGTAAGGGCGTCGAGCGCGAAGGTGAAGGTCTCGGTACGGGCAAAGTCGGCAATGTAGACCATTCCCAGCATCTCGGCGGAAACAGCCGTCCTCAGCAGACGCGGCCTCAGCAAGCGCAGTCTCAGCAGACGCGGCCTCAGCAGACACGCCCCCAGCAGACACGCCCCCAGCAGAGCGGCTTCTTCGGGCAAGCGCAGAATACGCAGCAGAACACATACGGGCAAACCCGTCCGGCGCAGCAGAATCCTTTCGGGCAGTCCCGCCCCGCGCAGCAGAATTCTTTCAGTCAGTCCCGCCCCGCGCAGCAAAGTCCTTTCGGGCAGACGCGTCCGCAACAGAACACGCAGCAGAGCGTTCCCTTCGCGGCAGGCGCGCAGCAGCAGGCAACGCAGCAGGCGCAGCACACCCCGCAGCCCGCGCGTCCCGCGTCCACTGTTCAGCGCGCATCCGGCACAAAAGCCAATTCCGGTTGCAGCAGCAAGCTTTTCCTGATTGTGATCGCGGCGGTTGTGCTGCTGGGCGGCGGCAAACTGGCCGGTCTGTTCGGCGGCGGCAGCGATACCTCTGATGTATCGGATGTCATCAGTCAGGTTGTCAGCAGTTCAGGGCAGACAGGAAACTCCGTTTCGTCTTCCCTGTCTTCCTCATCGTCCGGCACCGATATGCTGTCGGGTCTGCTGAGCATGTTCGGCAGCAACTCCGGCAGTGTGTATGATCTGCCCGGTCTGTTCGGCGGTCAGTCCTCCACGCTGTCCTCCGGCGATCTTTCTTCGCTGCTGGGCGGCATGACCGCCTCATCCGTCTCATCCGCGCCCGCGGTATCGTCTTCCTCCTCTGCCGGCGGCAAGGTGGACAGAACCGTGGCGAAGGGTTCCCGCGCCAAGTATACAAAGATCAAAGGCAACGGCAATGACACAATCACCATTATGGTATATATGTGCGGTGCCGATCTGGAATCCCAGAGCGGCATGGCCACGTCCGACCTGAAGGAAATGTGCGCCGCCACCCTTTCCGATCGGATCAATCTGATCGTGTACACCGGCGGCTGCCGTTCCTGGCGGAACAGCGCGGTTTCCAGTTCCGTCAACCAGATCTGGCAGATCAGCGGCGGCAAAATCAGGTGTCTTGAGCAGAACATGGGCAATGTGGCCATGACAACACCGTCCACACTGAGCAAATTCATTCAGTACGGCAAAAAGAATTTCCCGGCCGACCGCTATGACCTGATCTTCTGGGATCACGGCGGCGGATCCATTTCCGGCTTCGGTCACGATGAGAAATTCACCTCTTCCGGTTCCATGACGCTGGCCGGCATCAACACCGCGCTGACGGACGGCGGTGTGAAGTTTGACTTCATCGGCTTTGACGCCTGCCTCATGGCCACTCTGGAAAACGGTCTCATGCTGAGCAAGCATGCCGATTACCTCATCGGCAGCGAGGAAACCGAACCCGGTGTCGGCTGGTTCTATACCAACTGGCTGACTGCCCTTTCCGATAACACTTCCATGAAGACCATTGATCTGGGCAAAATCATCGCCGATGACTTTGTCACGGTTTGCGCGCAGCAGTGCCGCGGCCAGGGCACGACCCTGTCCGTAACCGACCTGGCCGAGCTGACCAATACCGTACCCTCCGGGCTCAAGGCTTTCGCGCAGAAGCTGACCGAATCCATGAAGGACAACAATTACGCGGCCATTTCCACAGCGCGCAACAACGCGCGTGAATTTGCCCAATCCTCCCGTATTGACATGGTGGACGTGGTTGACTTCGCCACGCGCGTGCAGACTGATGAAGCGGATGCTCTGGCGGAAGCCGTAAGAGGCGCCGTCAAGTATAACCGCACAGCTTCCAACATGACCAACGCCTACGGTCTGTCCGTATACTTCCCCTATAAGAAAGTCAGCAATGTGAGCGCGGCCGTCAGCACATACAACGCCATCGGCATGGACGCGGATTATGTTTCCGCGATCAGGGAATTCGCGGGGCTTGAAACCTCCGGCCAGATCGCGGCGGGTGGCAGCGGTTCCTCCGGTTATTCAATGAACTCGCTGTTCGGTTCACTGACCGGGTCCGGCTACAGCGCGCCTTCCTACGGTTCATCCTCCGCTTCCGGCATTTCGGACCTGCTGTCTCTCTTCATGGGCGGCGGTTCCTCCGCGACTGTCGGCGGTTACGGTTCATCCGCGCTGGATTTCCTTTCCGGCCGTTCCATGACGGTGGAGGAAACAGCGAACTATATCGCCGCCAATCAGTTTGACGAATCCGGTCTTGTCTGGACGGAACAGAATGGACAGAACGTCCTTCTTCTGCCGGAAGACCAGTGGAATCTGGTCGAATCCGCGCTGATCAACGTGTTCGTTGATGACGGAAAAGGCTACATCGATCTCGGTACGGATACCACCGTCGATTTCACCGAAAAAGGCGATCTGATCGGCGCTTACGACAACACCTGGCTTTCCATTGACAAGCAGCCTATCGCCTATTATTATCTGGACTCCTGGGAGGAAGGCGACGCGTACAGCATTACCGGCTATACCCCCGTACTGCTCAACGGCGAGCAGGCTCAGCTGATCATCGTGTTTGATTCGGATAATCCGGACGGCTACATCGCCGGCGCGCGCCGCGTATATCCCGGCGGAGAAACCGATACCGTACCCAAGACGATGATCGGCATCGGCAAAGGCGACAAGGTTTCCTTCCTGTGCGACTATTACTCCTACAGCGGTGAATATAAGGACAGCTACCGTCTCGGTGAAGAGATCACGCTGGGCAACACCGTTGAGATTGCCAACACGGACCTCGGAGCAGACAGTAAGGTTCTCGTCACCTGGTGCCTCACGGATATCTATCAGCAGCAGCACTGGACACCGGCGCTGTAATCGCAAAAGAAACACCGCGGCGGATCACACAAACCGCCGCGGTGTTTCTTTTGCCCGTTGTTACTTTTTTTCTTCCTTTACAAGATGATAGACCGGCAGCAACGGGATAATGATCGGCGTTTTATCCGCGTACGCGCGATATTCCGCCATTCCGCCGTAGTTTTTATTCTGCCGTTTTTCAAGCCGCTGCGCGCCGTTGAACATCACGTAAACGATGCACACCCAGCCCAGACCGGCGATCAGCCACTGCCAGCCGCCGAGGATGCTCAGCCCGGATACGAATACACCTGTCCAGAACACGATCTCGCCGAAGTAGTTCGGGCAGCGGCACATTTTATACAGGCCCTTCATCGCCGGAGCATTGGGGTTCACTTTCTTCTGCGCGCTCTTCTGTTTGTCAGCGAGCGTTTCCAGTGTCACACCGATCACGCTGATCATAAGACCGATCCACTCACACGCGTCCGCCGCCGCGGCATGACCGTTCGCCAGGCGGTAGAATACGGGAGAGGTTTCCATGAAGTACAGGAAAGCAACCGTGATCCAGATCGCGGCATTCACAAACACCGGTGTTTTCTTCTTTGGATCAAACTCCGCGTCAATCTTCTTCCTGTAGTTCGCGTTTTTCAGTTCACGGATGAGGATAAACCCGCCGAGGCGGAAGCCGTACACAACCAGCAAAACGCACTGGGCAATGTACGCGATACCGCACGCCCCGCGGCTCAGACCCATAATCAGCAGTGCGGCACCCAACGCCGCCGTGGACATACCGTAGCCGATGCTCAGGAACCAGACCGTCTTTTTGAAGCCGATCGCGCAGAACACCGCGCTTACAGCCAGCAGAATCCATACTCCTTCAGGGAAAGCGCTCATCATTATGCACCTCTTTCATATCACGCTTTGCCGAATACTTCTTTCAGGTATGCCGCGAAGCTGTGCTCGCCTACTTTGGTTTCACCGACCAGATCATGGCTCAGCGTCCACTTGCCGAACAGCATCACATCGTGCTTACCCTGCTTTTTCATCTTCGGCAGGTTCGCCAGCACGTTGAACAGCCAGCCGGGCGCGTACTTGATCTGCGTGGGCTTGCCGGCCGCGTCAAAGCTCATTTTCGCCATTTCCTCATACGTGTAGGTTTCCTTACCGCCGACGCTGTACACCTTATCGGTGTCATCCATATGCTGCACAATAAACCGCGCGAAATCGGGGCAGTCCACCACATTGGCACGCACTTTTCCGTAGCCCTTCAGCAGCTGCATCTCGCCTTTCTCAATAAACGGACGGAACACCTTCACAATATCGTAGAAATACCCTGTCGGGCGGTAAATCACATAGTTCATGCCGCTCGCTTTCAGGTCCTGCTCAAAAAGATATTTCGCGTGAAGCATGGGTACCTTTTCAGCGCCGGGCTCATCGCAGCTGATGACGGAAATGTAGTTGAACTTTTTCACGCCGGCTGCTTTCGCCTCGTTCAGCAGGTTCAGATTGCCCTTATGGTCCACATCATACGCCGTCACAACGGTGGAGGATGTGGTCAACCCCATTGTGGTAATCACGATATCCGCGCCGTCGCACAGCCCTTTGAGCGTTTCCGGTTTCGTGGCGTCAATCGGCACGAATGTGTATCCGCCGTTCAGCCCGTCAACCCTGCCCTCTTTCAGGTCCGCGGCAATCACCTCGCTGCCGCTCTCACACAGCACCTTCAGAATCTCGCCGCCGAGTTTACCGAAAGCGCCTGCCAAAACAATTTTCATTGATACCCCTCCTTTGATATTCACGGTCCGCATCATGCTTGACAGAAAATAACTTTTATTGAATTATATACATTCCGTCGGAAAAAGTACAGTGTTTCCGATGTTTCTGTACAAAAACGGAACATTTTCTCCATCTGTCTTTACAAAGAAACGGACCGGAAGCGAATTCCGGTCCGCCGAAAGATCAGGATGGTTTTTTAAGCGAATTGTTTCCTGACCGATTTGACCGTTTTGATCATGAAAATCACAGACAGCAGAAGGCTCACCAGTTCCGCCAGCGGGAAGGAGAACCATACCGCGTCCAGACCGCCGAGTTTGCCGAGAATCCACGCGCCGGGCAACAGCACAACCAGCTGACGGCACAGGGAGCAGATCACACTGTGATTCGGTTCACCCACGGACTGGAAAACAGATCCGGCGATAATGCAGAATCCCGCCAGCGGGAAATGGATTGAAATGATACGCAACGCTTTGATACCGATACTGAGCATTGTATCCGAAGCGTTGAAAATGCTCAGCAGCAGACCCGGAATCGCAAGGAAAACGATTGTTCCGGCAATCATGATACCGACAGCGGTCATAATCGCGATTTTCACCGTAGCCCACAGCCTGTCCGGCTTTCTCGCGCCGTAATTGTAGGAAATAATCGGAATCATGCCGGTATTCAGCCCGAACACAGGCATAAAGATGAAGCTCTGCAGCTTATAGTACACACCGAAGACCGCCGTAGCGGTTTCCGTGAAGGAAATCAGAATCATGTTCATGCCGAAATTCATCACCGAACTGATGCACTGCATCACAATGCTCGGTATGCCGATACGGTAAATCGCGCGCACGGTCGGCACATGGAATTTCAGTTTCTTCAGATCCGGATGGATCTCCGGCACTTTTTTCAGCACAAGGATCATTGCCAGACCCGCGGCCACCCACTGGCCGATCACGGTCGCCACAGCAGCGCCGGCAACCTCCATTTTCGGAACCGGTCCGAGCCCGAAAATGAACACGGGATCCAGTACGATATTCGTGATCGCGCCGGACAGCTGGCACACCATAGCCAGTTTGCTGCGCCCGGTCGCGGTCAGCATCCGTTCAAAGGTGGACTGCAGGAAAAAGCCGACAGAGAATGACAGACAGATCATGCAATACTGTCTGCCGTAGTTCCGGATCACCTCGTTATCCGTCAGTACATTGAAGAACCAGCCGGAACAGGTCAGCCCGATCACGGCGAACAGCAGACCGGTCAGCAGGCTGAGCAGAATGCCGGTGTTGGCGGCGCGGTCCGCGTTTTCCTGGTCTTTCGCGCCAAGATAGCGCGACATCAGCGCGTTTGTGCCCACCGCGGTGCCGATACCGAAGCCGATCATCAGCGTCTGCAGCGGGAAAGCCAGGGACACCGCGTTGAGCGCCTGCTCGCTGACACGGGACACAAACAGACTGTCCACAATGTTATAGCAGGCCTGCACCAGCATGGAAATCATCATAGGCACCGCTGTTGTGAACAGCAGTTTGCCTACGGGCATCGTCCCCATTACATCGTTTTTGTTTTCACTCATTTCCGTATTCACTCCGGCAAAATTTATTCAACAAAAACCATTGTACCCGATAAAAGCCAAATCCGCAACCTGTACGTACATCCTTTATGCTTGACCTTTCGTCTTCCCCGCACTACAATAAGCACGCTGAAACATTATAGAATCAACACGATCGTTTCCGTTACCGGCACACTGAAAGCGATGCCGGCCGGTATCCGGTCCGCGGACAAAAGTAACGTGTCCGTCCTGTTATAAGGAGATTACCGTGAAAAGCATTCTGATTAAAGACACAACAAAAGAAGAACGCGCCCGTATCGTCGCGGAAGCAATCGGTAATACCGAAGGCGCGTGCGACGGTTGCGCCCCGGGGCTGGAGCGCATGTATGACGCCTACATTGAGGGCAAAACCGAGTTGCGGGAAATCAACATGGCTTTCCGCGGGCATTATGTATCCGGAGCCGAAGGGCCGGATAAGTCCGGCTGCGGCATGAACTGAAACCGTGACAGCGGCGAAAAGAGGCTTGCATATGAAAACCGCGAATCATCGTAATGAGCAAGAGCGTGATCATGAGGCGGAACGCTGGTCGGACAACGACCGTGACAGCGAGGTCTATACCGCGCGCGAGGAAACCTACCGTGACGGTTCCCTGAAAAACGAATGCTGGAACACAGGCAGCAGACGGAGCACCGCGCAGGAAGACTGACCCCATTTGAACCGGCGTCATCGCGTATACATGAATTCTGTTACCGGAGGCAGACAATGACCCGCCTGATTCTGATCCGCCACGGAGAGAGCGACACAAACAAAACCGGTGTTTTTACCGGGCAGATGGATTCCGGGCTTTCCGGCCTCGGCTTTCGTCAGGCAGCGTGCTGTGCTCCTTATCTGAAGGAGCATTATCAGATCGCCGCGGTATACGCCGCCGACCTGAAGCGTGCCGTGCAAACAGCACAGCCCACAGCTGATCTGCTCGGTCTGCCGGTATTGACAGACCCCCGTCTGCGTGAAATCCGCGTTCCCCGGTGGCAGGGCATGAAGTACACGGACATCGCGCTTCTTGACCCCGGGCCGCTCGCTGTGTGGAGCGGAGACATCGGGCATTTTGAAATGGAAGGTGCGGAGTCCGTTCAGGATATGCTGACGCGGTTCATCCGCGCGCTGCGTGATATCGCCTGCGCGCACCCGGATCAGACCGCCGCTGTTTTCACGCACGCGACTCCGATCCGCGCTTTGCAGACATTTCTTGAAACCGGCAGTCTTGACGCAATGGTGGATACCCCGTGGGTATACAACGCATCGCTCACGCCGGTCATTTTCAACGGGAGTTCATTCAGCATCGAAGATGTGAGCCTTACAGCGCATCTTGAGGGAATGAAGACCGTGCTTAAAGGCATATAAGCGCTCGAAAACAACGCCCGGCAGCGTATACGCCGGAAAATGAAAGGACGGCACGCCATGAGCAAACTGAGCATTCTCTTTCCGGAGGAGGACCGGATTGAATACAACATGATGCCGGAGGAAACCTGGCATGATCTCGGTCTGGACACTCTGGCTGAAAAGGTCGCGAAACTGCCGCAGGAAAGCCAGCTGATCCGCCGCGTCATGACAGGGCTCACAGCCGATCCCGCTGTCACCGCGTTCCGCGCGGATGTTTTTGACGATATACTCCGCCATCCGGAAATACGTGAGCAGTTGCTGAAACTGCTCAAGCAGGTCAAGATGTTCTATGATTACGGCGTGGTCAACCGGCACGAAGGCGATGAAGCCGGCATCTGGGACCTGATGCACAGGCTGGAGGAATATCATGACTATGTCATCACAGTGGAAGCAATCCGCAATTGTCTGAGCAACGCCGATCTGAGGTCGGACGGACTGAAAAACCTGAAGTCCGCGATTGATGAAATCTATGCCGGTAGCGGCTTCGCCGCGCTGAAGAGCGATGTGGAATCCATGCGCGTACAGGCTTCTCAGGTCAGAAGCCTGACAGTCGGCATCAACCTGAATGACCGGTTTGAAGCTGTAAGCATGGGGCTTGTCACCGTAAACGGCAAGCCGTTCACGCAGGCGGGGCTGCTGAAAAACTTTGTCCGTTCGGTAACGCTGAAAGATGATATTCACCCGGAAGCGGACTGGAACGGCAGTTACGCAAGTATGCCGATGGCGGATGACGGTTTCTCGCTGCTCGGCGGCATGGAAAATCTGTCAAAAACATACACAACCATACGCAACCCGCTGCTCGGCATGACCATGGCCCGCGTGGCGGACGGAGACAGTCTCGCGTCCGTACCGAGGCAGGCGGACAGCGCCGCGACCATGCTCGTTTCACGCACCGCCCGACGTCTGCGTGACACGCTCGGCAAGTATGTCAACATCAGCGTAAAGGATATCGCGGATCTGATTCCCGAACTGGTTTTCTACACCCGCTGGGCGGAGTATATTGAAAGCCTGACGGCGAAGGGCTGGCAATTCTGCAAGCCTGAAACCGCCGGACGCGGCGAATGTCCGTCCCGCATGGAAGCCGAAGGTTTCTATAATCTGAAACTGATCGGTACGGAAACACCGTCATCGGTTATCCCGAATGATCTGACATTTGACGCGGAAAAACGCGTTTATATCCTGACCGGCGCGAACCGCGGCGGCAAAACAACCGTAACACAGGCGCTCGGTCAGTTGTTCCTGCTGGCGCAAAGCGGTATCCGCGTCCCCGCGGTCCGGTTTGTGTTTGACCCGGCGGACAGCGTAATGACGCACTTTCCCGCGGATGAGGACAAAACACTGGACCTCGGGCGTCTGGGTGAAGAATGCAAGCGTTTCAGGGAATGCTTCGCGCGGTGTACCGGCAGCAGCCTGCTTCTGCTGAATGAAACCTTCTCCACCACCAGCTTCGAGGAGGGTTACTACATCGCGGTGGATGCCGTAAAGGCTCTGCTGGACAAAGACATACGCACCGTTTACAATACCCATATGCACAAGCTGGCATATGATCTTGACACCACCGTCAACACAGGGAGCAAGCCCGGCAAAGCCATATCCCTTGTCGCGGAAACAAAGAACGGAGCCCATTCCTTCCGCGTCAGGATCGCGCCGCCCGAAGGTCAGTCCTTTGCCCGCGACATCGCCGAAAAATACGGTGTCACCTACGAATTGCTCTCCGCCTGTCAGGGGCGCTGAAAACACCTCCCGCTAAGCGGAAGGTGCCTGATATTCGTGAAATTGATGATCCGGCAGACCGTAAGACCTGCCGGACCTTTTTCTGTTCCATATTCCGTCACTGAGCCGGCGATACCTCGCTCACACTTACAAAGTACAGGTTGCCAAGATCCGCGGAGCAGATATATGTGCGGCTGTCTCTGAGCCGGAGAACAGTTCCGTCCTTTGTAACGATCCGGTAGGTCAGGCTTTCCGGGCTGTTCTTCCCTCTCACTTGTTTATCGGCATTCTGCACCTCTGTGAGCGGGTAATCATCCGGATGCACAAGCCTGCACAGGGTGTTTCCGGTATACCGGATAAAGTCATCCGGGCTGTCGCATCCGGTCAGCCGGACCATCTGAGCGTTGCAGTAAACAAACAGACCTTCGGCATTGTCACGGTAGACGAAGAACGCTTCAGACATCTTCTCAACAATCTCGGAAAGAAGCGGCATCGTATCGGCCAGGAATATCTGCTTCCTGAGATACATAGGCGTTTTGTATTCGATATCAACCTGCATCTGCGGCGCGAACACCGCCACCGGATTACTCGCGTATTCTCTGAACATTTCACCGCATGCCGAGAAGCACGCGAGTATCCTTTCGGAGAACGCGCCGCATTCACCGCCGATAATCATATCAAAGGCCTGCGCGTGTGTATAAGCCGGTTTGTAGCAGCGCTCATTGGTCAGCGCGTCATAGATATCCGCGATGGAAACAATCTGTGCCGCGATCGGGATATCGTCACCCTTCAGGCCGCGGGGATATCCTTTGCCGTCCCACTTTTCATGATGGTACATGCAGATATCGCTTGCCGCGCTGATATATTTGTCGTCCCAGATACCGGACATTTTCTGAATAATCTCGGCGCCGCGGGCGGAATGTTCCTTCATCTGCTCAAATTCTTCACGCGTCAGGCGGCCCGGCTTCAGCAGAACGCTGTCCGGAATCGTAATTTTGCCGATATCATGCATGGCGGACGCCTGAATAATCGTCTGCACCTTTTCTTCCGTCAGTCTGTATTCAGGGCATCTTGCCATCACGCAGCGTGTAAGGATCTCGGTAAAGCCTTTCACGCGGCGAATATGCGATCCGCTTTCCGCGCTGCGGCTTTCCACCAGATCCGCCATCAGTTCAAGCACATTGTTGCTGATGTTGTTCAGCGTTGTGTTGGCTTTCAGCAGATCGGCCGTACGTTCTTCAACAATCCCGGTGATTTCCTCCTGACGACGCAGTTCCCTGCGTGTCTCTTCATCCGTATTGCGCATACCGGAAATAATCGCGTTCATCTTCCCGTCCGCGTCGCGAACCGGCATGTATTTCAGCTGATAATACGCGTATTCGTCCGTACCGTTATCGACTCTGAAGCTCACAAAATAGGAATCGCTGTGCTCCAGGCTGTTAAGAATCACCTCACGCGTGGTCTTTGCCAGGAAAGCTGTCCGGTCCACCGGCGCGACAAAGCGATCCGCCAGCAGATGGAGCCTGTCCGTATAATTCTGTGCCTTCGCCCATTCCGGAATATTCTGTGTCAGAGCTTTACTGACCCTGTAGGGTACAGCGATATCTCTCAGCTTATCCGGTTCAAGATGAACATAACTGATACTCTCAAAATCCTGACTGAAGCTGTCAATAACAGCCTTGGATTCAAGCTGTTTTTCCTCACTCTCCAGCTTTTTGCGGAGCAGCCAGTCATTGTTGATGTTCAGCAGACCGATCACGAAATTTTCCGAACTGGCCCTGGCCGGAGAAATCTTGATCCGGTAGTATTCCGTTTTTCCGTTGTGCACAAGCCGGAAGCTGTGATTGCACGGTTTGCCCTGTGCCGCGTATCTTTTCACACGTTCCAGCGAAGTGAACCTGCGGAAATCGTCATAATCCTCCGGAAGCACCACGCTGCGGAAGAACGCGTCCATTTTCGCGGCTCCGGTCAGCCCGGGAGCCAGCGCGTTAATGATCGTGTCAAACTCCGCGGTTGACCTGACCTTGAAAAAGCTGCTCTGATTGATATCCACATACACAACAAAGTCATAGTCTTCGGAAAGACTGTCCAGTGTGGATGTCAGACCCGCCTCAATCCGTTTGCGGCGTTCCTCCGCCTGCTTCTGAAACAGCGCGTTCTCCTGCTTCGCTTTGTAGCGTGAAATGGCAAGGCTCAGTATTCTGGCGCACTCGGCCAGCGTCCCGCGTTCCAGAACGGTAAACTGGTGCGGAGCATCCATATAATACACGGACAGCAGGCCCACAGGCTTATCATCGCAATAAACGACTCTTGTCAGACGTGCGCGCGCGGAGCATTTCTGCCTTCGGACATCATTTTCTTTCACAAGGATGCTGTCTTCAATCTCAATCACGCCGTCCGCGTACACCGGGTCGGACGGATCGGCATACGCGCACTGCAGGCAGCTTTCCGGCCGCTGTGCCGCGGCCGGCGTATCCGAAACATACCTTATACCGCTGTAGTCGCTATACATAACCATATCCGCGCCGTAAAGCTGCCGCAACGGTTCAGCGTACTCCTGCAGCATCTCCGCGGGATCACCTTCATGCGCGGACATATAGGCCGTCATATCCACGCGCAGTTTCTCATGCGCGAATTGCCGCGTCTGCTCCGCCGTAATCTGCGCGGTAAAGTACGCCAGCCTTGATACAAGGGATTTATCCGTTCTTTCATCCTGACCGATCAGCACATTTTTTCTTCTGCCGGCACTGCCTTCGCGGAAGCTGACAATAACAAGCGTGGAATTCATCAACCGCAGTTTTTTCCCGAAGCGAAGCAGTTCGCCGCCGGTATAGAATCCGCTCACCGGGGCGATCTCGGTCAGCGGCATGGTTTCACGGCTGATCTGTGAGTCTCCCCAGAAAAGGCGCCTCGCCGCGCATGAGTAAATCTTGACTGTCTGCGGTGAAAACGCGGCGATATCCGATATTTTGCCGTACAGGCCGGCAAGAATGGTGTTCCTGTCGCCGTAGGAAATTCTGACACGTGCCCCGTCCGGAATGCCTGTCACCATCCGGATGGAATAGTCCGGCAGGAAACTGGTCGGCGTTCTGATAAATTCAACCCCTTCATCCTCCATGATCAGCGGGAAAACCAGCGCGTCATGGTCGGACAGGGACAGATTCAGATACCTCTCATATATGGAAAAGGCCGGCTGCCCGTCAATCTCACGGATCACTTTTCCTTCGCTTCCGGAAACGCGCATGGAGCGGCCGAGCCCTCTCCAGCCAAGCACATACGTGGGCTGGATATTCAGTTCTTCCCCGTAATAAAGCACGGCAATCATGCCGTCAAGCGTCATCGGATGATCCTTAGCGATAATATCCGCGTCAATGGACGGATCATCATAATCCACGCTCGCGCCGCCGAAGATTGTAATGCTGTCATCCAGTTCCGGTACTTCCCCGTCCAGACTCAGCATATCCCTGTAGGTGCTCGACGGAATCAGTTCCACACCGCGCAGGCCGGATCTGGTACCGCACAGACGCCACAGATCATACATCGACGCGACCGCCGTATTCTCCTGCACCCAGATAAGCTCCGTATGTGTATCGGGCTTTTCAAACACCCAGCAGGTCACATGCACACCGTATGACAGCCGCCCGTCGGCAATGTTGCCGGACGCTTCACAGCCGTACCACACAGCATCCGGAAAACAGCTGCCGATTTGCTCAGCCGCCTCATACACAAGATCACGCGCGTTGCGGATCCACGTTATGTAAAACAGAACATTGCCGGCCCTGTCCGCGGCAGTTTTCTTTCTGATGTCTTCCAGGGTACGCGAAAAAACACCGGCATTCACATATGGCATCTGATATGTCAGCATATTCCGCACCTCCCGTTACAGGAACCGCCCGGTTCACAGCCGGCTCATTCAAAAAAAACGACATGTAACCATTTGATTGAATTATACACCGGATGCTTATAAAAAATCAATCTTTTTTTGATGATCGAGTTATTTTTATCTTCAGATACCTTCAATTCACAGATCATCCCGGCGTCCCGAAAAAGCGGATTTTTGTCTTCAATGTGTTCTTATCCGTAAAATCCGAACATTTTTGTTGACTTGAGTTTGTTGCACGATGTATTATTATCTTGCAATTGTAACTTTTCATGTAACGGTTTACCCCGTTACGCCACTCAGAAAAGAGGTAACCGCTGTTGCCGAAAGAATGTTTCGCGATCACGGTCGATCTCACATCACTGACATTCACACTGGTTCTTTTCTTTGCCGCTTTTGTTGCCGACAGGCGTAAAACAAGCGGCAGCCGCCGCATGTTTCTGACGATGACAGCGACATGGATTCTCGCCCTGATCACTGACTCACTTGCCTGGAGCATGGACTTGATCCCGTCCGTAACGGCCGCGGACTGGTTCTTCGGTGTGTTTTCCTGCTGCTTTGCCGAAATCGAAGCTGTTCTGTTTATTTTTTATCTGCTGACACTGGCGCGTGAACATGACACGGCGGTCAGACAGACACCCGGCTATGCCGCGATCATCATCAACGGTATCGGTATCGTGCTTACGCTGTTTTTCGCGGTTACCGGCAAGCTCTATATTGCGGAAGGCGGGAAGCTCCTTCCCGGAAATCATTATTTCATCGTCGGTATGTCCCCGATTCTTACAGTCACCGGTCTTCTGACGCTCGTCATTTCAAAATGGAAAGAACTCGGAAAACGCATTGTGGCGACAACCATGATCTACGTGGCGTTGCCGCTTACCGGTTATATTCTTGAGGTCTTTGTGCTTGAATGGTTCCCGGTCTCCATGTGCATGAATTCACTGACGCTGCTGATTGTTTACATTATGCTTCAGGCGAATGAGATCAGCGCGACGCATGAAAGGGAGCGTATTCTCAGGGAGCTGTCATCTGTGGATGTAATGACGGGGCTGAGCAACCGCCGCGTCTATCATGAGCGGATAGCCGCCATCGGGCCGGATGAACACATCTGCGTGATCTTCAGCGATGTGAACGCGCTCAAATACACAAATGACAGTTTCGGTCATGAAGCCGGTGATCAGTTGCTGAAAGACTATGCCGCAATCATCGCGGATCACTTCGGCAGGGACAATGTGTACCGTATCAGCGGAGATGAATTCGTAGTCATCTTCAGCGCGGAAAATCAGTCTTCCGCCGATGCCACGGTGAATGTCTTCCGCGATAGAATAAACCGCAGTGAGCCGATCGCTTCCGTCGGTGCCGCCGTCGGATACGGAAAAGAGATCAACCGTGTTCTGGACGAAGCGGAAAAGAGAATGTACGCGGATAAGGATCACTATTATGAGCTTACCGGGAAACCGCGCCGCCATTAACAGCAGGCGGTCCGTATCCGCTGTTCCGGCATACGGCAGCGGCGCCGCAGGAGCGTGAAAATGAAAGAGCATACTATTTCAGGCGGAATCAGCTATATTGAATCCTCGGACGATCCTCTCTCTTCAGATATCGGAATCATACGGGACGGTACCGTAACCTGGCTGTTCGACGTCGGCGACGGCGCGCAGAATATCGGCGGACTGAACGGAACATACAACGCGGTCCTGTCCCATTTTCACCGTGATCATACCGGCAATCTCGGTCATATCCGGATCACGGATCTGTACGTGTCCGCCGAAACTTTCCGTCATACACACGAAGGCATCATTGTCAGCGGCGATATCCGTATCGGTGAAATACACATTTTCCCGTTTCCCTCGAGCCACGCGAAGGGCTGCCTCGCGCTGGAAGCCGGTGATACCTATGTATTCACCGGTGACGGTACATATTGCTGCATGAAAGACGGCTGTGCCGTATATAACGCGACACTGCTGAAGGACGAAATCAACGTGCTGAAAAAGCTGCGCGCGCCGTTTCTGCTGGAAAGCCACAATATGGGAACCGTACGTGAAAGAGCGGCCGTGATCGCGGAGCTGGAGCGGATCTATGCCGGCCGCGTCGGAAACGAACCGTACATCAGGGTATAATGTACTCACATGCCTGCAGTCATGCCGCGCATGTTTCACGCAAAGGAGGCGTCCGCAATGGAAAATGAAAGCGGTGAGTGGATCACGCACGGTGTACGTCCGGATGATCCGCGCTGTATTCATGACACAGATCAGCTGCTGCGTATCATCGACGAAGTCGGCTTCCTGCCACTGTTTGACTGCGGCATTCCCGGCGCGTCCGTTGAAGAAAGAACAGTACCGGATTTCTGGTGGACCGGGGATGAAAAGAATGATCCGTGGGAATGGCGCCGGATCATCGCGGGCAGCGGGAAAGCCGCATATGGGAAGTTTTTTGACAAGAAGGCCGGTTTCGTATCCCTGGCATGGTTTCCGCGGCTGATCAACGCCCGGAGAGACGGATATGACTTCGAAGGCTGGTGGGAAGACGGCAAAGCCACCAAACGCGCGCGGAGCATAATGAATCTCTTTGACACACGCGATGAACTGTTTTCCTTCGATATCAAAAAGCTTGCCGGTTTCGGCAAGGACGGTGAAAAGAACTTTGACGGAACGGTCACGGAGCTGATGATGAGAACCTTTCTGACCGTAAAGGATTTCCAGATGCGTCTGAACAGGCAGGGGCAGCCGTACGGCTGGCATATCGCGGTTTACGCTCCCCCTGAACATATCTGGGGTGAGGATTATGTCAACCGCGCCGAAACGGAGAAGCCGGATGATTCACGCGCGCGGATACGGAATCATCTGCGTTCGCTGTATCCGGACATCCCCGAAAAACTGCTGACCGGTGTGTTCGGCATATAGCCGGCAAAGCATAATAAAGCGCCTGCCCTCAAGAGAAGGCAGGCGTTTCATTATGCCGGCTGTCTGAAATTACTTTTCAACCCACAGGCTGGCCTGCACTTCGGCAAGGAAAGCGGTGTCAGCTTCAGTGAACAGACCTTCGCTGTACTGAATGCGGCACATGTCAAAATCTTCAAAAACGGTATAGCGCTGCTGAACGGAGCCGTTTTCGGACGCCGCGACGCAGTTGATGTACTTGTTGCCGAAAGAAGTCGTTTCAATCGTCACAACATAACCTTCATCCGCCAGGTCAGCTTCCAGAGAAGCACGCTGAGCTTCCAGTTCCTCATCGGTCATGTCGTTCATGTTCTTGTCTTCAGCGTCACGGGCGAATACGGAAACGATCACGGGGCACACACCGTCACGGCTTACAGTGAACTGAACATAGTCAGCGGTGCAGTGTTCGTCATACTCGATGCTGTATTCGCCTTCCATTTCGAAGGTCACTTTCGCGCCGGTGGCGACATCCGTCAGAACAACAATCTTCTCGGCAAACGCTGCGGCCGCGGTCAGCAACATGGCCAGAGCAAGCAGGGCACAGAATAAACGCTTCATATCAATGTTCCTCCTCAATATCATTCCTGAAGAAATCAGTCTTCCTTAACAAGATACTTCACAAGCATAAATCCGCACTTGTTTTCATCTTCCACATAAACCTGTGCCCAGGTTGAGGTCTGAGCCAGCACGGTCACTTCATCACCGTTGTGCAGCACGCCGAGCTTGGTGCCGTCAGTGCTGGGATTCCAGTACAGCGTCACGGTACCGGTTGTACGCGCGGGCTTGACAGTCGCGGCATAATCCGTGAACTTGAAGGACTTGTAGTTCGCGCTGCCGACCTGGGGATTGACAGGCTTCTTTCCGGGATAATACTTGCTCAGCAGGCTGGACTGAACCCAGGCGTCCTGGCTTCCCCAGACGATCATGGCCCAACCGTTGACGATGTGGTCAACACCGACCTTCTCGCCGTAAGGAATTTTGGCCAGAATTTTGGCTTCCTTGGAAGGATACTCACGCACATTCAGCGGCTTACCGTTCGGGCAGGCGGAATACCAGTCCGTAACCTTGGCGAAGGCGGGAGCAACGGCAACACACAGCAGCACCGCTACAAGTAAAGCGGCAACCAGGGATTTCTTCATGGAAACAACCTCCTATTATTGGCTTTCTTACCGGTATTCCCGGACGCTATGCCCGCAAATCCGATTCGTAATATTATTTTAATATATAATGCGCATTTTTGCAATATGTGTTGCAAAAAAGTAATACGTTAATTTCCCGTATGCTCTCTCTGTCCGGCATTCCGCGTTGTTTTCAGTTTCGCGTTAACGAAAAAAATGCAACGTTTCTGCAACGGTATACGGGTTATCCTATACGCGCATCCGGTTATGCCGTGAAAACGCGAAAGCCCGGCTGCGAAAGCATGAAAGTGAGGAACAAGCCATGAAAGTCATCTCAGCGGAAGCTGTAAAGAAATTTTTTACCGTGATCTTCGCCGTTATTCTGGCGCTGCTCGCGATTATTCCATGTGTATCCAACGGCGCGAACGCGGAAGACGGGGATCCCCGGTTCTATTTTCCGCCGGATTCGGATGTTTTCATGATCACCGGCAGCAGTCCGTACAGCGCTACGGATACAATCACGATTGCCGATCCGATAATGGCCGCCGGTCCCATTTTTTCCCCGTAAATCAACGCGACGGGAATCGGATTGAATACCGGTTCAATCGTCAGCAGCAGTGAACTTTCCAGCGCTTCGGTTTTCTTGATACCGATACCGAAAAGGACATTGGCCAGCCCGTACTGAAAGACCCCGAGTACGCAAACCCAGAATATATTCGTGAAATCAAGCGTCAGACCGGGATCGGTAAACAGGAACGGCAGGGATACAACAAGGCTGAGAACACAGCTGATAATCAGGCTGTCACCCGAGTCGGTATCCTGCCTGTTCATGATAATGATCTGCGCCGCGAAGGTGAACGCGGACAGCAACGCCAGTATGTTGCCGAGCAGATGCGAAGCGTCAAGGCTGTCGGCAAAGGACAGAACAATTCCTCCGAACACCGCGAAAGTGATTATGATCTCAGCGCATGCCGGCTTCCTGTGTCTGAAAACAATCTCATACAGAAAAACAAGGATCGGCGCCGCGTACTGGAGCACGATCGCCGTACCGGCGGTCGTGAGTTTGATTGCCATCACATACAGCATTCCGGTCAGGGACATCATAACGGCTCCGAGAATATTCCCGCGCGAAAAAGTCACTTTCGTTTTCTTCAGGCAGACACACAGAATAATCAGCGAAAGAAAACTGCGTGACGCGATCAATGACATCGGACCCCAGGAGACGCTTTTGACACAGACGCCGGCAAGGCCCCACAGCAGTGCCGCGCCGACAATATACCATTTTCCGGATACCGGTCTGTGATCCCGCATACACATTTCTCCATTCCGAGAGCATTACGCCGGACTGACCGGCGTTCGTTCATTATACACCGCAAATGTACAAACACAGCAGGAAAAAGATGCCGGATCAGCGAAAAAATATACTAATACGACACTGAACTTCATTTCACGGAACCGTAAGGTTCTGTCAGGTGAATCCGCGGGAAGGAATCTGTATATGAAAACACTGATCAAGCTTTATGAAAACCGCAGCATTGAAAATGTCATCGCCGCCGAAACCTTCCGTCCTGAGCAGATCATCTATCTGTGTCCGGCGGAAGAATTGCCGGGCGCTTCCATGCGTAAAAGTCTGAAAGCACATTTTGCCGCGCGCGGGCTTCAGGTGAAGCTGCTTTTTAAAGAAACAAGCATCTACAAAGCGGATAAAATACTGAAACAGCTGAAAAAGCTGACCGCGCAGTATCCGGACTGCGCGGTGGATATTACCGGCGGAACAGATGCCGCACTGTTCGCCGCGGGCATGCTGAGCAGTGAAAGAGGCACCCCGGCCTTCACATTTTCCCGGAAACAGAATCGGTTCTATAACATCCTGAACGCGCCGTTCGCGGAAGACAGAATCTGCACACTGAATTATTCGGTGGAAGATTATTTCCGGATTGCCGGCGGGCGCATGCGTCCCGGCCGTGTAGACAATCAGATGCTCAGCTGTCATCTGCGGGAATTCGACGGGTTCTTCTCCGTCTATCTGCGTTGGAAGAGGGAGTGGACCGATGCCGTGGTCTTCTTTCAGCGTATCTCGCAGCAGAATGAAGGCAAGCCCGTTTCCTTAACCGTATCCGGAGACAGCGTCCAGAAGGGCGACCATGGGAAAAAGGTTACAGCCCCGGCGGAGATGCTCAGGGAACTCGCGGAGCTGGGGTTCCTGCTGGACCTCGATCTTTCCGAACCGAAACGGGTCTCCTTCCGTTTCGCGGATGAGCAGGTCCGCTTCTGGCTCCGAGATATCGGCAGCGTGCTGGAGCTTTATATATATAAAGCCTGCCTGGACGCGGATATCTTTCATGATGTTGTCAGCTCCGCGGTTGTTGACTGGGACAGTGAAGACAGTTCACGCGCTGTAACCAACGAAATCGACGCGGTAGCCGGCCGCGGAACGCTGCCTGTATTCATCAGCTGCAAGACCTGTGAAATCAAAACAGAAGCGCTGAATGAGCTGGCCATTCTGCGGGACAGGTTCGGCGGTAAAGGTGCCAAAGCGGTCGCTGTCACAAGTGAGAGATGCGGTTCCGCAGCCCGTCACCGTGCCGCGCAGCTGCAGATTGCCGTCATCGACCGTGAAGAGCTTGAGCAGGGCAAAGCAGCCGCCCGTCTGCGCGTCATTATGAAGATAGACGACATATTGTAAGCATTCCGGCTCCGCGGAACCGGAAAGAAAACAACCAGCTGCAAACAGCGGAAAGAGGAATCACTATGAAAATGAATGAACAACCGCGTAAACCGTATTCCACGTGTACATACCGCCCGAATCCGTACTTCCGCGTAATCCTGGCGGTGTTGTCCCTGATTCTGTTCATTCTGCCGTTTGCCGGTTCAGCGGAAGAAGCGGAAGACAACAGCGGCGAAGTTATCATCATGGATGAGCAGACGCTGACCGGCGAAATGTCTCCGGGAACCGAGGTGCAGCCGTTTATCCCCGAAGATGTGGAGCAGGACAGAACCATCTTCGGATATGACGACAGGGTAACGGTTAAAAACCCGAAAAACTATCCGTTCAGCGCGATCGCGTATATGGAAGTTCACGCCGGATGCGGATGCAAATGGACCGGTTCGGGCTTTATGGTCGGCGAAGACCGGCTTATGACCGCCGCCCACTGTCTCGTCTGCTCGGATCACAGCGAATGGGCGGACCAGATCACTTTCTATTTCGGGTATAAGAGCAAGAATAACTATGCCTGCAAATACAACAGCAGATGGACCGCCTATGTCGGAAACACGTTCCCGAACAGAAGCTATACGGCGGATTACGATTACGGATGCGTCAAGCTGGAGAAAAAGAAAGTCGGCAATACTGTCGGCTGGTTCGGCATGAGATGGAATGATTCACTTTCAACGTTGACCGACACGTATGTTTATGTGGCCGGGTACCGGGACGGTCTGAAATATGACACCGGATATATCAATGACGCGGACAGGAACAAGCTTTACTACACAATGGATACACTTCCCGGCACAAGCGGCGGTCCGATCTTTGACAGTGATGACTACGCCATCGGCATCAATATCGCGCAGAATGACAGCTATAACACCGGTTACAGAATAAACGATGATGTTCTGGAGTGCTATTACAGCGTTGAGTAACGCGGAACAGATCCCGCAGCCCGGCCCGGATGCTTCCGGAACCGGGCTGTTTTTACAGCTTCACGTTCAGCCGGCTCAGGCGTCAAAAAAGCAATCGGGGAGAAAAATATGAAGCGAATCGGATTGATAATCATCATACTGCTGTTGTCCGTTGTACTGGCGCACAGCGTATCCGAAAAAGCGGAACCGGCGGATCTGACACTCATGATCTACATGACCGGAAGCGATCTGGAAAGCCTGCAGGGGCAGGCAAAAAAGGATATTGACGAGATGCTTTCATCCGGCTATGATCCTGCGAAAATAAATATTCTGCTGTATACCGGCGGATGCAGAAGATGGAAAACCGGCTTTTCTTCCGAGGAGAACGGCCTGTACCTGCTGTCTCCTGCCGCCGGCGAAGCCATATGCCTGGAGAGCCGGGACAAGGCAAGCATGGGAGATCCGGATACGCTGCGCGACTTTTTGAATTACGCGTACACCGCGTTCCCCGCGGGCAGATACGCTTTGATTCTCTGGAATCACGGCGCGGGTCCGCTGGGCGGAGTATGCTTCGATGAGCTTTCCGCGTGGGATTCCCTGTCGTTACCGGAAATCGCCTCCGCGCTGAACGGCAGTCCTTTCGGCGCTGAGAACAAGCTGAGCTTCATCGGTTTTGACGCCTGCCTGATGGCCTGTGCCGAAGCGGCGTCCGTCTGTGCCCCGTACGCGGAATACATGATTGCTTCGGAAGAGCCCGAGCCGGGTTCCGGCTGGAATTACGGTTTTGTGGGGAAACTGACCGGCGCTGAATCCGGCGATACAGCCGGAACGCGGATCGTTGACTGTTTTCGTGAAAGTTTAGGCTCCGCGATTGAAAAAGGCAAGCCGCTGACGCTGGCCGTATTCGATCTGAGTATGACAGACCGGCTGAACCGCGCTCTGGACCGGCTTTTCAGCGTTATGAACAACCGTTTTGACCTGATCGGATACAGCGCCATTTCCCGCGGAAGGGACAGTATGCGTTCCGTTGCCCGGGCTACAGGCACGGAATACGATCTGGTGGATCTGCGGGATATGGCCGGGCACTACGCAGAATACGCGCCGGATGAATCGGCGGAAGTACTTTCCGTGCTTGAGCAAATGACGCCGTACAGTTTTTCCACCGTCGCCGGGGACCATGGGCTGAGTACCTACTACCCTTACTATAACAAGCAGCAGTACAGGCAAAAAAGCGCGGAATTTTTCAGCATCAGCCCCTGTAACGCTTACAGCGATTATATCTCAACCTTCTCCGAAAGCTGGATGACAGGCCGTACCGGCATCTGGAAAGGCCTGATGCCGTATGAGGAGGAAAACGGGTACGCGCTGGATCTGTCACCCGAACAGACGGATGAATTCGCGTACGCGCAGTTCACGCTGGCTGAAGATCAGTCTCTGAGGGAAGATGAACAGTACAGCTTCATTTACAGAACCGATGATGTTACGCTGGATGAAAGCGGAGTCCTGTACGCGGAGTGGGACAAAAAAGCTCTGTTCTGCGTGAACAGCGCGGGAGAGCTGCTTGCAGAAGGAAGCCTTGTTTTTTCAACCGCGGATGATATGATCCTCGTACCCGCGGAACTGATAAGGGGAGACGACTATGAAACCGTAAAGGCCGGCGGCGATATCGGCGATAACTATCTGAATGCATGGATGCGTTTCCGACGCGAGTCGGATGACTCGCTGACACTGATCGACGTACTGGACATGTCCGCGCAAAGCCAACAGCTGATGACACAGTTCGAGGTTGACCTCAGCGACTGGGAACAGATTGCGTTCCCCTATCTGCCGGTCGCGCCGGCTTATGATGATGACGGTATCATGCGGCCTTATTCCGACTGGGAACGTACCAGCTGGATTATTCAAAGTGTCATTGATATCAATGAGGACTGGCGTCTTTGCTTTTCAGACCGGTATATGAACAGTATCGACAGGATCGCGGTATTCACGCTGTACGATGTGCATGGGAACGCCTACGGCAGTGAAATCCTGCACATATCTAATCCGAACATCATTACCCTGAGCACGGAAAACAGAGAACTCATGTCTACTGACCGTCTGAATATCAGCCTGACGCGGATTGAACTGCATACGCAGCCGGAAAACGCGTATGTCCTGCATTTTCATGTCCGCAACCTGTCGGATGAGGATATTGAGCTGCGAGCCGCGGATCCGGTCATCAACGGGCGCTATTCACTGGATATCGACCGTTTTGATCTGTTTCTCGGAGATGTGCCTGCCTGTGAAGCCGCCGATCTTTCCTTCACCGTATCGGAGCATGATATGAGCTGGCTGCCCCGGATCAGCGTTGATTCATTGCAATTTACCCTGACCGACGGTGAAAGTAGCGCCACATGCGCACTTCAGATGCCGGACAGCGGAAGCACAACGGTCGGCACATCCGCGTATAATGACAGTGACGCGGCCGTCTGCAGAGTATCGGATGATGTATTTTTCAGAATACAAAGCTGTGAAATGCTTCCGGATAAAGAAAACCTGATATCGTTCAAAGGGATTCTGGTCAATGAGTCCGGTCTGACATACAGTCTGGGATATCATTTCGGCTACTGCAATGTACATCTGAACAGCTGCCTTCTGAAGGAAGCCGGGCATGTCACCGCGGGAAACGCGCAACCCCATACGGAAGCATACGCCGAAATCACGGTCTCCGCAAACCCGCTCTTTCTGTATACCATGTTGGACAATAGTTCTGACAATCCTTTCGCGAGCCTGTTTGACCTGCGAAAGGTTGACGTTATCGCACTGATCAATGAAACAGACACCGGCGGGAATGAAAACATCCTGCTCACGCTGCCCTTTCCGGCGGACCTGTCAGCGGGTGTGCTTCCGTCTGATTCCGCCGTGCTGGCGCGTACTGATTCCGTGTCCGTCCGGCTGTTACAGGCAATTGTCTCGGGAGACCGTCTGAAATTCGCGGTTCGTATAGACACAGCGGATGAAGGTATGCGAATAACCGCCCTGAGCGGAAAGTGGTCAGGCGGCGAAACAGCAAATATTTATACCAGTGAAATGTGCGACATATTCTCCGGACTTGACCGGTCTGTTCTGACCGGTCCGGATACACAAGCCGTTGTTATTCTTTCAACGTCCCTTCCGGAAGGCGGAATACAGCCGGGCAGCGCGCTTGAGTTCGCGTTCAGCCTTCAGAAGACCGGAAGCAACAGCATCCCCGCGGAAACGGAAAATGTCCGTATCGAAATCACCGACCGGGCATATGAAGACCTTACCGGCGGCAAACGGGTCCCGTCTGACGCGTTCATCATTCAATAATAAAAAAGCCCGGCCGGCAATGATATATCATCACCGACCGGGCTCAAACTATGCAGAGCTTGCGGACCAATCGCAAAGCCCTTTGGTCAGCCCGCGGACTGATCCCTTTACACCTTACCCGGGGTCGGCCCGCAGACCGAAACCCCTTATACCTTATTCCGCGATCATCCCAAGTTCAACATACAAATTATAATACTCGTCATACAATCCGCACACGGCATCCATACCCGCATTCGGGCTGAAGGCCTTCTGGATTACCAGTTCCCAGGAACCGTATTTTTCAAACAGAGAATCCGCGGTCGGGCCTTCCTCATTCCCGTAGGTTTCAAGGTTGCTTTTTTTCGCGATCGCGAGGCCTTCAGGATCATTGTCATAAGCGGCCAGGCGCAGGCGGTTCCGCTCAGCGCTGACGGCACGGGCCATTTCTTCAATGCTCGCGCCTTCATCACGCATTTTGTACAGAATATCATACATAGTGTACAGGCTGGCGTGATACGCTTCACGGTTGGCTTTCGCCTCAGCCACGAATTCGGGATCAGTCCAGTCATAGGCGGCATAGTCACCCAGACGTTTGGATTCCGGGTTCGGTGAGAAGCCGTATACCGCGTCCGGATTTACGATAACATCCTCCATCGCGGCAGGGTTTTCCGCCGGGTCATGAATGTAGTGAAACGGTTCTTCAGCCGTTTCAACCGCCTCGGCCGCCGCGAAAGTACAGAAACAAAGCATCAGGATTACGGAAACCAGGCAGAATGACATTGCGCGTTTCATATCAGAATCTCCTCCTTACATCGTATCCGCGCTATTATAGCACAAATCACAGTAAAGCATGAAAAGAAATGTGATTGTTCGGGCATACCGTTTTCGGCATCAGATTCCGTCCGCCGGTTCGGTATCCGTTTCCGCTCCCGCATCCGATCGGTTCGCGTGCACTTCGTCCGCGATTGCCATCAGTTCCCTTTCACCTTCGATATCACCCGGATAGGGATAGGTTTTCGCGCACTTTTCAAACCGTTTCGCGGCATCTTCCGCTGCTTTCTCATCCTTTTGCGCGAGCTTCGCGTAAACATATTCGGTACGCAGTATACTGGGATACGTTTTCATGGTTTTCATCAGGTCCGTTTGTTCTTTTGTCCGCATACTCTCAACCGCTTCCGGCCGGTTTTCCGTGATCATTTCCGCGTACATCCGGTCACACAGCAGAAAACCGCGGCACAGGGCGTTTATTCCGTTTTTCTGCGAAAGCAGACGCTGCGTCAGCGTATCCGCCTCCGCGAACCGGTGCTGATCCGTCAGCCGGTTGCATACCAGCACACCCAGCGAGGCAATAATGCTGTTTTGCATATTCTCATCGTCCGGAACGGCAAACCATTCTTCCGGCATATCCTTCAGGCGGATTCCCCGTGAAGTCATTTCATTTACCTTCATCAGGATCCGGTAGGCCCGGGTTGCTGTCTCATTTCCGGCGATGTCCAGGGCATTTCTTCCGTCGTTATTCACAGCACCGCTCTTTACGGGCAGCCCGTTCATCAGCGCGTAACCCAGCCCGATGACCGCGAAAACCAGCAGAACCATCCATCCGAATGAATAGCGCTGACACACGAAAGACAAGCCGAAGCAGACCGCGCCGGTTAACAGATTCATCAGTGACCCGCCGAAGTTGTAAAGCAGTACCGGCATTTTTCCGTCCCTTATATCCGGCGGTGTCATCAGGCACTGACCGCCTGTACCCGCGATGCTCATCCTGCAGATCCGGAAACGGCCGTTTTCCTTCACTAACATTAAGTTGAAAATGCGGAATGAACTGAAACCGTAGCCGGAAATCAGCCCGAACACCAGATGCCCCGCCTCATGCACAATAATCTGCACAAACATCGCGCCGTACAGGCTCACCAGCATCAGCAAAAGGGACAGCAACAGGCCGGCTTTTCCGCTTCCGGCATCCGCGGCATGATTCATATACATGATAAACAGCATCCCGCACGCGGCTCCGATCAGCGCGAAATACGCCATTCCGAGCCATGCCCCGCTGTTATTCTTTTGGGGTTTGTCGTTTGTTTTCATATTTTCAGTACCGTCCTTCCGAATCAGTGCGTGAATGCTGCCGAAGTACAGAATACCGCGCCGTATCCGGAGATATTCTAACTGTTTCGTTCTGTTTTCGCAATCAATTCCCGCCGGTAATACATGCTGAGGGCAACCGTTGCCCGGGACAGATCCGTCTGATATAATAGCGGTATCGGATACGGAAAACATAAGCGAAGCGGAATAAAGGCACGTCAAAAAGTGATCCGCCGCATCGGAGGTCTGTATATGAATTCATTTATACTGCACGGTGATATCTGCTGGCCCGCGGACGGCCGGCTGAAGGCAATGGAAAACGCGTACGCGATCTGCGTGGACGGTATCAGCCGCGGAGTGTTTCCGGTGATTCCCGAGCAATACGCGGGCCTGCCCACCGAGGAGGCAGCCGGTCAGCTGATCATTCCCGGCATGGTGGATCTGCACGTGCACGCGCCCCAGTACAGCTTCAACGGGCTGGGTATGGACCTGGAGCTGCTGGACTGGTTGAAGGCATACGCGTTTCCGGAGGAGGCGCGTTACCGGGATATCGGCTACGCGGAAAAAGCCTACGGGCTGTTTGTCAGGGACCTGCAGGCTTCCGCGACCACCCGCGCGTGCATATTCGCGACGGTGCACCGTGACGCGACCGAGCTTCTGATGCGCATGCTTGACGCGACCGGGCTCAGCACCTTTGTCGGCAAGATCAATATGGACAGGGACGCTCCGGAGGATCTGCGTGAAGCAAACGCGTATATTTCCGCTTTCGATACCTTCGGCTGGCTGAATGATATCAACGGAAAGCTGCAATATACGCGGCCGATTCTGACGCCGAGATTTCTCCCTTCCTGCTCCGACACGCTGCTCAATGAGCTGCGCGAAGTACTGCACGCCTATGATCTGCCGGTTCAGTCCCATCTGTCGGAAAACCCGGGAGAGGTGGAGCTGGTAAAAAGGCTTTTCCCGCAGGCCGCTTTCTACGGAGACGGATATGACGCTTACGATATGTTCGGAAGCGCTGGCAAAACCATTATGGCACATTGTATCTATTCAGTTCCGGAAGAAGTGGAATGCCTGAGGAAAAACGGTGTGTTCGTTGCCCACTGTCCGGCCAGCAATATGAATCTGTGCAGCGGAATCGCACCTGTCCGGCGGTATCTGAACCGCGGAATACGGGTGGGTCTGGGCACCGATGTCGCCGGTGGCGAAAGTCTGTCTGTCTTCCGCGCCATCGCCAATGCCATTCAGGTCAGCAAGCTGTACTGGCGTCTCGCGGATCAGAACTGCGCCCCGCTTACCTTTGACGAGGCGTTTGAAATGGCGACTGTCCGCGGCGGCGAGTTTTTCGGAAAAGTCGGCAGTCTGGAGGAAGGCTATGAGTTTGACGCGGTTGTCATCCGGGACGAGAGCCTGAACAGCGCCACCCGCAGAACCCTGCACGAACGTCTGGAGCGGGCGGTATACCGTGACGCGACCGGGCTGATCACGGCAAAATACTGTCAGGGGCGGAAAGTTTGGAGCGTCTGAATTTCTCTGTCCGGTTTACCCACCGGAATGCTGTTGCGAACAAGACCGCCGGTTTTTCATATCCGGCGGTCTTTCCGTACCGCGGCCGGGTTCGCCGGCAACCGCGCATGATCCGCTTCAGCCCCCGGTTACAGGCCGTACGCGAGTATTCCCGCCAGCGCGGAAATCCCGATCAGCCCGATGGGCGATATTCGTTTTTTCAGCACCCTGCGTGACCCGAAGTAGATCACGGCAAGAACAGCCGTCAGGATAACCGCGGTCAGATCCACGGTAAAGTTACCGATACTTCCCATGCAATTCTGGAAAATCATATATACACCGGTGGCGAGAATAACCCCGGTAACACACGGTTTCACTCCGTTCAGAACCGCCTGTACATACGGGTTCTTCAGCAGTTTCTTCATCAGAATCATGATGAGCAGAATAATCACGAAAGACGGAAGCACAACGGCCGCCGTCGCGATCAGCGCGCCCGCGAAACCGGCCTGTAAACTGCCGGCATAGGTCGCCAGGTTGATCATGATCGGCCCCGGCGTACTCTCGCTGACCGCGATCATATACGTCAGCATCTCATCACTCAGCCAGCCGTATGAAAGCACAACATCCCGGATCAGCGGGATGGCGGCGTACGCGCCGCCGAATGAGAACAGCCCTACCTTCAGGAAGCCGATGAACAGATTCAGATATATCATCTTTTCACGCCTTCCTTTCCGGTTTCAGGCTTCACCGCGAAAAGGGCGAGGCTGATGACCGCCGCGGTCAGCATCAGCGTGACGGATGAAATGTGCAGCGAGAAAAGGCTGACCGAAAGCATGGCAAGAAAGGCGCAGATCAGAATAGCCAGCGGCAACGGCTTTTTCGGCGTCTTTTTGAACATTTTAACCCCGGCATCCAGAATCAGAATGCCGACCGCGATTTTGATACCTGCGAAAGCATGCGCTACCCACCCGATTTCCAGAAAATTGTCCAGGAACATCGAGATCAGGAAAATGATACAGAAGGACGGAATCACCATCCCGACGGTCGCGAAGGCGGACCCGGCCAGTCCTTTCTGTTTATAGCCGACATATGTGGCGCAGTTCACGGCAACCGGCCCCGGCGTGGATTCCGCGATCACGGTGATATTCATCATCTCGTCATGCGTGATCCAGCCTTTTTTCACCACGCATGTATCCTCAATCAGGGCAAGCATGGCATACCCTCCGCCGAAGGTGAACAGCCCGATTTTCGCGAATGTCAGCAGTAATTCCATCAGTGCGCGCATAATCCGTTATTGTGCAGAGCCGCGTCCGCGGCCGCTGCTTCTCCTCTCCACTTCACAGTATACGCCGCGCGCGTTTCTTTGACAAGTTTGGCAAAAAGCGTATGCCGCAAGGGAGGAAGCAGGAGGAAAGCAAATACGGACCCCATCTCTGTGCCGAAGATGGGGTCCGTATACGTATCAGGTTGTTTTCATCATTGACTGCGGCCGTTTATCCCCGTTCCGCAACAAACTCCGCTTCCGCTTCCATACCGTTCCGGTCGGATACCAGCAGCCGGATTTTTCCGGGTACGGTACCGGTGCGCAGATACAGCAGCATCCGCCCGCGGAAAGTTGACCTTGAGCGTTCGCTGTACGGTGTCAGGTCATCCGGCTTCCCGTTTTCCATACCCAGAATTTCCGCGTCCCCGAGAAGCTGAACCGTAAGCGTTCTGTCATCCGCCGCCGCGATTCCGCCTTTCGCGTCCCGCAGAATGATTTCCGTCTGCAGCACATCGCGGCCGTCCGCTTTCAGCACAGATTTATCCGGCAGCAGTTCAAGGCGCGCCGCGCTGCCGGGAGTGCGCAGCACATCCTCCGCGCCTTCCGCCACGGCACGCAGTTCGCCTTCTTCGTAAGGCAGTGCCCATTCAGCGCGGTAGCCGGCTTCCTTACCGGCGGGCAGGGTGGAGATCTCGCGCCCGTTCAGGTACAGCGTAACCTTTTCCGCGTTGCTGTAACAGGCGATTGTCTTCATTTCCCCGGGTTCACCGTTCCATACAAAGCACTGGTCCCACGGATTCGGTCCCACCGCCATACGTACATAAGGCTCAGCCGTCCACATGGCGCGCCGCCACGCGAACAGCGGCTTTTCGGCCCCGGTCAGGTCCAGCAGCCCGGCCCGGCTGATCCGTACCGGCCATCCGGCACATTCGCCGAGGAAGTCAACCCCTGTCCAGAGGAACTGGCCGGAAATATCCTCCCGGTCTCTGACCGCGGCCCAGCATTCCGCGTCATGGCTGTTTTCGCTGCCGATGATCGCAAAAGCCGGGAAGCGTTTTCTGTCTTCTTCATAGAACTTTTCCCGGTAGTTGTATCCGAAGATATCCAGCGTTTCAGCAAAACCGGTCCGCGTGCTCAGTTCCGGAAAGCTCATCGCGCTGATCACGGGGCGGGTCAGATCCAGCGAATGCACAATATCCGTCAGCTCGCGTGCCACAGCGGTCAGGCGCGAGGCATCCGGTTTTCTCACATCATACATCCGTTCCGCCATGGGCTTATTCGCGTCATTGTTGCCCAGCACTGTCTGAAACAGCGGCGTCACATACGGATCATTGGGATAATCCACCTCGTTGCCGATGCTCCACAGAATCACGCACGGGTGATTGCGGTCCCGCAGAATCATACTTTCCAGATCCTGCCGGTGATACTGCGGAAAATCCTCCGCGTAGCCGAAATGCTTCGGCGGGTACACATTGTGCCCCTGCCACCATTTATTCTTGCAGCCTTCCCATTCATCAAAGGCTTCGTCCATCACCAGGAAGCCCATCTCGTCACACGCGTCCAGCAGCAGCGGATCCGGCGGATTGTGCGCGGTCCGTATCGCGTTGCAGCCGCATTCCTTCAGCTTCCGCAATCGGCGTTCCCACACCGGCTTCGGCACAGCCGCGCCGAGCGCGCCCGCGTCATGGTGCACACAGACGCCCTTGATTTTCATGTTTTCCCCGTTCAGGAAGAAGCCGTGATCCGGATCAAAACGGAAAACGCGGATTCCCACAGGTATCTCCGCCGTATCGGTCAGCTTCCCGTCTTTGAAGGCTCTGCAGTGCAGCGTATAAAGCACCGGGCTGTCAGGGCTCCAGAGTGCCGGCTCAGCGACGGTCAGCTCCGCCGTGCCCTTCGCGCCTTCCGTCTGGGCTGAAGCCGCCGGATTTCCCGCCGCGTCCGCCAGTTCAAAGGTTACGCGATCCGCGCCCGCAGACGCGTAATCAATTTTCAGCACAGCCTCACGCGTATCCGCATGCAGCGTGCGTACAAAGATACCGTAAGGATCAAAGCACGCGGCGCCCGTAACCTCCAGCGTCACATCGCGCCAGATCCCGCTGCCGGTAAACCAGCGGCTGTCCGCGACATCGTTATGCTCAACGCGTACGCTGATCACATTCTCCCCTGCTCGTACAAACGGCGTGATATCATAACCGAAGGATGTGTAGCCGTAAGCATGAAAGCCGAGATAATAGCTGTTGATCCAGACTTTCGCGTGCTTGTAAACACCGCCGAAGAACAGCCGTACCGTTCTGCCGGCCGGGTCTTCCGTCAGCGTGAAATGCTTCCGGTACCACGCGGTGCCTCCCGGCAGATATCCGGTTCCGCTCGCGTTGTTCCGGCTGAAGGGATACTCAACACTCCAGTCATGCGGCAGTGTAACGGTGCGCCAGGCGGAATCGTCATATCCCATAAAGTCCGCGCCGGGTTCATCCCCGGGATAGAATTTCCAGTTTCCGTTGAGCAGCTGTTTTTCGGCCATGACAGGCACCTCGATTCATCATTGCTGATCGGAAAAGGGGCCGCCCGGCACAGCCTGTCGGCAGCGGCGTAGCGGCCCCGGTCATATGGATTTCAGGTTATTACTTGGCGTATACGGCGTCCAGCTGTCTCTGGATCTCTTCCATTACGAGGTCGATGCCGGCAGCCTTCAGAGCGGCGCGGTATTCGGCGACATAAGCTTCGGGATCCTCCACCATGCCGAATACAATACGCGGCATATAGGTGTTGTAAACATTGGACAGGTTATCCAGATACATGGACACATTGGTGCGGTCGAAGATGAACTGGCCGTAAGGATAGGTCACAGCCTTTTCATTGTAGACAGCATACAGCTTGTCAATGGTCTCCCAGTCACGGTCCGCGGCGCGCAGGCCGATGCCGTCATTGCGGCCCCACCACCAGTTGAAGGTGCAGCCCATAACAGCCTCGTCCCATCCTTCGGGACGGGCAATGTATCCGTTGTCATCCAGTGTGTACATTTCGCCGGGGATACCGTACATCATCAGCTGATACAGTTCGGGATCGTTACGGAGCAGATCGTAAACCTGCAACGCCTTTTCGGGGTTCTTGCTGGAGCTGGCGATCGCCATGGCGCCGTGGGTGATGTTCAGGGTCACCACATTGCCCATTTCCTCGCCGAACCAGAAGAAACCGAGGTCGGAACCGGGCTGCGCGTTTTCCATTTCGGTGCGGAAGCCGGTCCAGGTTTCGGTGTGATGCTGACGGGCGGCAGTCGTGCCTTCCTTCATTTCGGCAGCCACGTCACCGGTGTAGTTCAGCACGTCGGTGCGCCAGTAGCCGGCATCGGCCCAGCTCTTCATCGTCTTCGCGAAGTTGACGAATTCATCGCTGTCCAGATAGTAGGTGCTCAGGGTGTAGGGATTCTCGGCACTCTCGCCGTAGAACAGGTCAACGCCCATGCCTTCGATGTAGATGTTGCCGGTGTGGCTGGTCTGCCAACCGCCGCTCATCTGCTGGCTGTAGGAGGATCCGTTACCGTCGGCGTCCCACGGAATCACATCAGGCTTGTTTTCCTTGACATAGGCAAGATATTTGCCCAGGTCATCCCAGGAATGCACGCCGTCCGCCAGGCCGGCTTCGGCAGCCCAGTCTCCGCGGTACATGAAGCCGTGGTTGGTCCACTGCGCGTACTGATCTTCGGGGATCAGATAGATCTCACCGTTGAACTTGCACTTCTCCCAGTGGTCCGCGGGAATGGCGGCCCAGGTCAGAGGCGCGTATTCCTTCAGCATTTCTTCGCTCAGGGGCAGGAAGCCGCCCTTCTGGGTGTTCGGCCAGGCGTCCAGCCAGTCAGTAGCGGTACCGACCAGATCGATATCGCCGCTCTGGGTCGCGATCGCCAGATTGTAGTTGGTGGTCCAGTCGGTCCACTCAATCCAGCGGATCTCCAGCTTCGCGCCGACCTTTTCGATCAGCTTTTCGTTGATCATAGCCAGCACTTCATCGGTACGGTTGGTAGGAATATCACCGGTTACCAGATAGGTAATGGTGACGGGCTCATCGGCGGAAGCGACGATGGGCAGCAGAGCCGCGATCATCATCACGGCCAGCAGCAGGGCTACCAGTTTTTTCATGTTCTTTTCCTCCTTTTTTTATGTTTCTGCGGCATGTGCCGCGGATAACCCCATTAGTGTTCCGTCAGGCTTAACCTTTGACCGCGCCCACAGTCAGGCCGGAAACGAAATACTTCTGCACAAAGGGATACAGCAGAATAATCGGACCGGTCGCGATCACGGCAGTCGCCATCTTCAGCGTTTCACCGGGCAGGTTCTCAATGATCACGTTGCTGCCCGCGACGGAATTTTTCAAGCTGGCAACCTTGTTGATCACGTTATACAGGTGAAACTGCAGCGGCCGGTAGGTCGTCTTGGATGTAAGGAACAGCGAGGAGTAATACCACTCGTTCCAGTAACTGAGTGCCAGAAACAGGCCCACCGTGGCAAGTGCCGGCTTCATGCTGGGCAGAATCAACCGCAGATAGATCGTAAAATCATTCGCGCCGTCGATCTTGCCGCTCTCCGTAATCGCGTGCGGAATCGCCTTGGTGAAATTCTTCATCAGCACAATCAGCCACGGGCTCATCAGCAGCGGCAGCAGAATCGCGAGATAGCTGTCCCGCAGGTTCAGTGTCTGCGTAATCAGCAGATAGAAAGGAACCAGGCCTGCCGAGAACAGGCTGGTAAAGTAAATGTAGAACATGATCCCGTTCCGGAAGGGGAAGTCCGGACGCTGCAGCGCGTATCCGGTCATACTGATGATGAACAGGCCGATCAGCGTACCGACAAGTGTCAGGCCGATAGTTACCAGATATGCGCCGATCATTTGATCCGGGCTGCGGAAAAGGAGATAATAGCTGTATGTATCCACTTCGGCAGGCCAGAGTGTGAAACCGCTTCTGCGGATTGCCGCTTCCGATGAGAAGCTGCTGGCGACAATCATCCAGAACGGCATGATACAGAAGAAGGAGAAGATCGCGACTACCACATAGGTGATCCCGCGGATCACCATATCCGAACGGTCAATCTTCACCCTTGTAGGCCTGTTATGATTGTTGACGGGTACTGCCGCGTTTTTCCCTGCCATATCGTTTCCCTCCTTCCCGATCAGAACAGCGCCATATCGGGCTCAATGCGCTTGACGAGCGCGTTGGCGCCGAGCACGATGAAGAAGCCCACAACGCTCTGGAACAGGCCGACGGCGCTGCTCTGCGCAAAGTTGAAACTGTTCATCATGGCGCGGTATACATAGGTTTCAATAATATCCGTCGTACCGAACAGCATGGAATTGTTGCCTACAAGGTTGTAGAACAAACCGAAATTGCCTTTCAGAATACCGCCGATGGCGAACAGGAACAGAATGACCACCGTGGGCTTGAGGCACGGAAGCGTGATGTACCGGATGCGCTGCCAGCCGTTCGCGCCGTCAATCTGCGCGGCTTCCATCATGGATGTGTCGATACCCGTAATCGCGGCAAAATAGACAACCGTGCCGTACCCGGTGCCTTTCCACAGATTCACAAGCACGATGATGACCGGCCACGCGCCGGCGTTCTGATACAGCTTCGGCATCACCCCGCCCGCGGAACGGACCAGATTGGAAACAAAACCGTAGTCATAGTTCAGCAGGTTATAAACCAGCAGGCTGACAAGCACATCGCTGATGAAATACGGCAGAAACATCAGGCTTTGCGTGACCTTGACAAAATAACGGTTGCGCACCTCATTGAGCATGATGGCGAAAGCCAGCTGCACAACATTGCCCACAACAATGAAAGCCAGATTGTACAGAACCGTGTTTTTCAGCAGCAGTGACAGCTGCCCGCTGATGAACAGGAAGCGGAAATTCTGCAGCCCGACAAACGGACTCCCCCAGATGCCCTTGTTGTACTGGAAATTTGTAAAGGCAATGTACGCGCCCGGCATCGGCATATAGGAAAATACGAAAAAGAAGATAACAGCCGGCAGGCACATCAGCAGCAGGATGCGGCTCTGCTTCACATTCCGGATAAATCGCTGCGTTCCCGTTACCCTCGGCAGGCTCCGGTTCAGGACCTTTTCCTTTTCCATATGATGCTTCACCCTTTCTGAACGGCTTGTTTGAAACCGGTTTCAATTTCCGGAACATGAAAAACATTTCATATCAAAAAGTAACATCCGGACATGAAACCGGTTTCAAAGCATTGAACAAAAACGAGACGCGTCAGCGTCAGGGAAAAACAGAACAACGGAACAAACTTCATCACATGCAGAATATCACGGATCGGAAAACAATACAATGTCCGATCTGGTATTTCTGACAGTTTCCGTTCAGTCAATCCGCCGGCAGGATTCCTTCAGATTCAGGTGAGGTGTGATCAGCACCTGATGAACGGCCGGCCCGCCTTCCGACAGGTTGATGGCGGTGCGGACCAGTGTGTCCGCGAACTGATCGTAGTCATAGTCCACAGAGCTGATCGCCGGCGTGGTCATGGAAGTAATATATGTATCGTCAAAGCTGAGCAGGCTGATATCCTCAGGCACCCGGATCCCGTGTTCCGCGAGCCGTTTCTGAAAGCCGACGCTGACCAGGTCATTGATGCCGAGCATCGCGGTGGGCAATTCCTTCATGTCCGACATCAGATCCGCGCCGATACTGCCCGACCTCATATCATAACCGGGCACTTCAATCAGCCATTCTTTCCGGATCTCCAGCCCGGCTTCCGCCATATCCGCCTCAAAGCGGAGCAGTTTCTCACGCGTGCCGTAAAACTGTTTACCGGTATACACAAACCCGATTTTCCGGTGGCCGTGCCGTACCAGATGCCGGATTGCCAGATCCATACTTCTTTCATGATCCGCCGCGACACCGGGAATCATGTCCAGCGGGCTGCGGCCGGCAACAACCACGGGCGTTTTTCTGGCGGTTGATTCCAGCAGACGCAGAAAATCCGGATCCTGCTGTGCCAGGTCGATTCTCCCGCCGCTGATGATCATGGCGTCAACCCGATGTTCCAGCAGATAGGTTACAGCCTGCTCCTCCATCCGGCTGTTGCTCAGTGTGTTGAACAACAGCAGTGAATAACCCAGACGTGACGCCGCGTTGATACAGGCGGTAAAGAGGCTGTGATAATACGGATTGCTGACATCGGCCACAACCATACCGATAAAGTGCGTTCTGGTATCTGTCAGGGCGCGTGCCATCGCGTTCGGTTTGAACTGATACTTCCGGATCAGTTCCTCCACGCGTTCCTTCTTCTCGGTACGCACATTGGCGCTTCCCGTCAGAATACGGCTGACGGTCGCCGGGGAAACACCCGCTTCCCTGGCAATATCATAGATCGTGATATTCTTCATTTCATCCATATATGTCACCCTCTGAAACCCGTTTCAGTTGTATCATATTACCTTTTTCCGGCAAATCTGTCAAGAATTGCCGTCCTTCACCGCCGGAACATACGGGAATCATCCCCGGTTGTATCCGTAGCACGACCGGTATATAAAAAAGCGGAAACGGACCGGCGTTTCACATATGTCCGCCGTCCGTTTCCCGCCTGCCTTATGATTCACCCGCGACTGTTACCGCGGGCTGTCTGAAACATGCTTCAGCTTCGCGCCGCGAGCTCCAGAAACCGCATCAGATCCGGCCGTTCCAGCTTAATCGGAACCGCGTTCCGGATTTCGATATACCTGTATGAATCCCTGAAATCCAGTTCGCGCAGAACCGTAAGCAGGGACAGCAGCACAGCGCCGTGGCTCACAATCAGTACATCCCCTGTCCCGCCGAGGGCGGTGTCATACTCATTCAGAATGATCCGCATGGCGTCCGCGAGCCGGTTCACTACCTCCTGATAGGTTTCGCCCTCCGGCGGCCGGCGGTTCCTTTTGTCCTCCGTCCAGTATCCGAACGCCCCGGGATACATTGCCATCACTTCATTCCAGTTATGTCCTTCAAAAACCCCGAGGCTCATTTCCTCCAGACCGTCCACGGCTTTCAGAGGCGCGCCGAAACCCTTCGCGGCGATTTCCGCCGTTGTATACGCTCTCCCCTGCCGGCTGGTGTATACCGCTTCAATCCGTGTGCCGCTCTGCCGCAGGGTTTGCAACAGCATGTCCGCCTGCCGCAGACCGTTTTCATTCAGCGCGGTTTCATGGGCACCCTGAATCTTTTTGGCGGTATTCCAGTCGGTTTCCCCGTGCCGGGCAAAATAGAAACTCATTTTTTCCCCGCTTGCTGCCTTTCGGCTGTGTTTCTTACTGTTCCCGGCACATGCTGCCGGTCGCCGCGCGGATGGACGCGGTCACATCGGCAATCATTTCCGGTGACCAGGTCTCCGCGTCATTCCGCAGGAAGGATGTCTTGTCTTTCCGGTTGTCAAAAACGCCGACGGGAACGGAATACGTCTTTCCCCATGCCTCCACAGTAACCGTGCCGGGCTTCCCGGAGTGTTCCATCAGCCAGTGCATGTCATCGCAGCCGTAATCGCCGAGCATAACGGACATCGGAACGCCGTGGTGCAGATTGGAGCCGGGATCGTTGGGATCGGCCCGGTCATTGTTCTTGCGGCGGGATTCCTCCGGCGTAACCCAGATATACAGAATGGATGCCTGCTCCAGAATCTCCGGGCAGAACTGCGGCAGTGAATACTGATAACCGAATGTTCCCGTAAGCGGCAGGGCAGCGCCGTCAGGCCCGCCTCTGGCGCACTCAATCACAACGGTCTTTCCCTCGAAGCTTTCCGGATATGCTGCCTGTTTCTCCTCAAGCATGGCAGCCGCTTCCTTTTCAAGCAGTTCCGCCAGGCGGTTCAGGATTTCGGGACGCAGCACACCCAGACGGACCGGGATACCGGCCGCCAGTCCGGCCCGGTCAATCCGGTCAAACAGAAGGCGTGCGGCCGAATCCGGCTGTATCCTGCTGCGGTTCATCAGGTCATGATAGTCCTCATTGAGCAGATGGCAGAGTGTACCCCAATCACGGCCGTCAATAAACGGATCCTCACCCGGATAGAAAATGCGCGGTTCGCCCATTGCCTGCAGTTCATTGTCAATGCGGCGCATCATATGCACATACGGGAAGTCATCCAGCTGCAGGTTATCGCCGATGTGGAACTCCTCACGCAGCACTTCGGGATCCATATGCGCCATAAAATTGCGGACCTCGGATTTTCCGGACGCCGGCAGCGCCATCAGCAGAACAACCGGGAAAACCGAATTACGCGTACTACTCATATTTTATGCCTCTTTCCGCCGCTCCGCGGCTTATGATTCTATACACCGGTAGTTATTTTCCTCCGGCAGTTCAGCCGGCGAATGTCTCTGCAGATACTCAAGGATCAGTGTACTGAAATCGCTCCTGTTTTCACGGATCACAGGGCAGTTCAGATAGAATTCGAAACCGCCCGCTCCGCCGGAACGGAAGCTGTTCATCACCAGTTCAAACGTATCCTCCGGGCGGACCGTTTTTCCGTTTACGTTCATTTCCGTCACACGGTCGCCGACAGGGCGCCTCAGGTCAAACACATATTGCACACCGGAGAAATAGTCATAGTTGAAGTGCCTTTCGCACGGTACCAGGAATTCCTCCGAAACACGTGCTTTTCCGTCCGGTCCCATGGAAAAATAGGACGCGCTGCGTTCCAGCGCCTTTTTCAGGATTTCGCCCGTGATGAGGCGGACAACGAGGGTGTTCGCGTAAGGATAGTTCACCATGATATCCCGCAGCGTCACTTCTTCACCGAAAGGCCGCAGCGTATTGGGCAGACCGGTGCAGGACAGTGCGGCGCCTGTCGCCTCTTTCTGCACCGCGTTCAGCAGGTCCGCGAGCACGGACCCGTGAAGCGCCATGTCCGCCTTTTCGCCCGGAATAAACGGCCGTGTCACTCTCCCGACGCATGTATCCAGATATCTTCCCAGTGCCTTGTATGTTTCCAGCCTTTCGCCCGTCGGTACATACGGGGTTTCCGGTTCACGCAGTTCCGAAGAGAAGCGACCCGTTTCGTCCATCGTGATCAGGGCATACTTCGCGGCGTTGGAACCGACCTGCACGATATGCGTTTTCCCCCAGCGGCCGTACGGGATCTCCGCGTGCTGGTGCGCCGTGAGCAGCAGGTCAAACGGCAGCTCCTCACATAGGCGGCAGGCGATATGCTCGTCTGTTTCGGTCAGAACCCGGCCTGTGGCCAGATCGCGTTCCGTTCCGCCGTGATAAAGACCGATCAGCACATCCGCGCCCGCGGCCCGCATCTGCCTTACAGCTTCCCTCGCGCGTTCGAGCGGCGGCAGAAAGGAAAAGTCCTTCAGGTTCTCCGGCTTTTCCCAGCGCGGAACCCAATCTGTGCACAAACCGACAATACCCACGCGAAGCCCGTTTTCCATGGTTTTGATTTTCCACGGAAACAGCGGCAGTTCACCGCGCGCGTCATCAATATTGGCGCACAGGCATTCCGCGCGGATCGCGTTCAGCGTGTCAGCCAGATACTTCCGGCCGTAGCTGAAGTCATGATTGCCGAGCGTCAGAAAATCATATTCCCTTTCGTTCATCGCCCCGATCAGCGGGGACGCCGTTCCATGCTTCGCGCAGTAGTCCGTCAGGGGCGTTCCCTGCAGGAAGTCACCCCCGTCAATCACAAGAGTATTCCCGTCCTTCGGGAAGTGCATGGAATACAGCCCCCGTCTGCACGGACCGGGATTGCAGAAATCATCGGCATAAAGATAGCCGTGAATGTCGGAAGTATAGTAGATTGTCAGTCTGTTCTTCATAGCACGGTTGCGGATCAGCCGCGAGTCAGCCTGTTGCGGATCCGTGTTGAGAAGAACTCAATGATCAGCATCAGAACCACCAGCGCCCAGAGGTAGGAACCGACCATACCCCAGCGGCTGGAATTAATGCACTGAATGAGGGGCGCGCCGATACCGCCGGCTCCGACAATACCCAGCGTGGTGGCATCCTTCATGTTGATATCAAAGCGGTAAATTACAGTGGATACAAAGTTCGGAATAATCTGCGGCAGTATTCCGTAGCGAACCTTCTGGAAGGCGCTGCAGCCTGACGCGTCCAGGCTTTCCAGAATACGCGTGTCAATGTCCTCAATGGCCGTAATGTACATTTTGCTGATCATACCGATGGAGCATACGCTTTGCGTAACTACGCCGCAGAAAGCGTTCGGCCCGGTCACGCGGATCCATACCAGCGCCCACACCAGGCTGGGAATCGTACGGATCATCAGAATCACGGCGTTGAAAATAAAGGCAAGCCACTTCGGCACGATCTTGTTGCAGGCCAGAAAGCTGAAAGGAATCGCCAGAATGCCGCCGATCACGGTACCGAGTACAGCAATGGCAATGGTTTGCAGCAGCTGATAGGCCACGCCTTCCGTCGTAAGGTTCAGGAACGGAAATACCAGCCGGCCGTCATCAATATTGAAAAGCAGCTTCGCGTCCGGATGAAGCAGTCCGTAGCCCACACCCTGCGCCACGGTGATTCCCTTTTTGGCAAGGCCCTTGAACTCCATGGTGGAGGCGCTCCATCCGAGAATCACAACCGCGATAAGCAGAATCAGCGTATAGAGCCACCACAGGCGGGGACGTGCTTCGTAAGCCTCCTGTATTGTACGGAAGGAGACGGATTTTTTCTCCTGTTTTTTCATGCGTTCCCCCTCCTCAGCTCAGCTTCCTGCGCAGATACTGCGAGGTGTTTTCGATAATGAATACAACCACAAACAGGCACAGCAGCAGCATGCCCAGTCCGTGATAGTCACGCCAGCCGACACGTTCGTTAATCAGCAGCCCCAGGCCGCCGGCACCGACATAGCCCAGAATAGCCGCCGCGCGGATATTCATTTCAAGGCTGTAGAGGCAATAGCTGAGATAAGTGGGCAGGATCTGCGGAAAGCAGGCGACGCGGAATGACTGATACTTGCTTCCGCCGGCGCTCTCCATCGCCTCATAAGCGCCCATATCAATGGTTTCAATGCTTTCGTACATCATTTTGGAAACGACGCCGAAGGTAAACACGGTAATGGCGACCGTACCGGCAAAAGTGCCGAGGCCGAAGATCAGCGCCGCCAGCTTGGCGATAATCAGGGTGGGCAGCGTTCTGATAATGTTGAGCAGGAAGCGGAGAATACCTACCGAGATACCGTTGCGGTTGATATTCGTGCTGGCGATAACCGCAAAGGGAAGCGCGAGCGTGGCGCCCAGCACAGAACCGAGAATACTCATTTTTATGGTATCCAGCAGCGGGCTGATCACCTTTCCGAAATAGGACCAGTCCGGCTGGAAAATCTGCGCGAGAATAACTGTGAACTGATTCCCGCGGCGGAAAATAACGCCGATATCAAACCCTGTCAGTTTCACGGAGGCCCACAGCACCAGCGCCAGAACCGCCAGAATCAGCGGCATGCGCGAACGCGGCTTCGCCACGCTGTGACCGTTCGGCAGCGTGATGACCCGCGGTTTGAAGATCCGGTCAAAAAGCGGGACCTTCGCCTGTTGGTTCTTTTTCATGCCAATCCTCCTCATTCGCCGGCCTGCGGGATTGACGCGCCGTTATAAATGGCGTCAAGCACTTCCTGCGTCACGGTATCGGTAGGCCCGTCATAAACGATCTCGCCCGCCCGGATGCCGATTACGCGGGTCGCGTATTTAAGCGCGAGGTCCACATGGTGAATATTGATGAGAATGGAGATGTTCATTTCTTCATTGATGCGCTTGAAATCGCTCATCACCTGATGCGCGGTCACCGGGTCCAGCGCCGCCACAGGCTCGTCAGCCAGGATGATGGTAGGATCCTGGCAGAGCGTACGGGCCAGCGCCACGCGCTGCTGCTGGCCGCCGGAAAGCTGATCGCAGCGGGTATACGCCTTATCCAGAATACCTACTTTATCCAGCGAGTCCAACGCCTTCATTTTCTGCTCACGTGAAAACAGCCCGAGCAGCACCTTGAAAAAGCCCATATCCGGCACCATGGACGTCATTACGTTCTTCACGGCGGTGGAACGGGTAACCAGATTGAAGCTCTGAAAAATCATGCCGATCTTCCTGCGGAACTTACGTAGGGATTTGCCTGACAGATCCATCACATTGGTCCCGTCCACGGTCAGCCGGCCTTCCGTCACGTCGATCATACGGTTAATCGTGCGGATCAGGGTGGATTTACCGGCGCCGCTCAGACCGATAATCGCGACAAACTCTCCCTGTTCAATATTCAGGTTGATATCATTCAGGCCCCTTACGCCGTTTGGATAGATCTTTGTGACATGGTCGAAAGAAATCAAGGTGAATTTCCTCCTTGCGTATAATTTGCCTTTTTTTGCATTATATCATTTTATGTGCCGAATCACAATCCCGGTACATACAAAAAAAGCCGGGTTCTCGCGAACCCGGCCGGGAAAAACGGATGATTACTGCAGAGCGTACAGAGCCTTGCGGGAAGCATCATAGTCAGCATCCGTAGCAACGGCGTAGCCGGTGTGGCTGTACACGCTGAAGATGGCCTGACCTTCTTCGGTGTTGATGATGTTGATCAGGCTCTGCTGCAGAGCGTTGATGAATTCGGGGGTGTGGATCAGGGGGCGGGTTTCGCTGGTGGTCACGGCAACGGTGTCATTGTAGATACCGTCGGTCACGCCGATAACGTTCATCTCGTTCCAGATGGTGTCGGTGCGGCCCATGCCGGCCTTGCCGGTTTCATCGGCGCTGTCGGTCGCGATGTTCCAGGCGTTCTCGTAGTCACGGCGTCCGTCGGCATAGCACACGATAACGTCAACCTGCTCAGCGGCAGCCTGCGCGAAAGCATCGGCATAGCCCAGCTGCACAACGTTGCTCAGATCGGTGATCCGCTTGCCGTCATACTTGTCCATCAGCCACATGGTGGGATAGATGTATCCGGCGGAGGAGGAAGTGTTGCCAACAGCCCAGGTAGCGCCGTCCAGGTCTTCCCAGGTCAGCGCTTCGCCGGCGTTCACTTTTTCAGCCAGCTTCTTGCCGTATTCGGAGGGACCCGCGTAAATCAGGGCGCGGTAGAAGGTTACCTGCTCATCGGTGGGCAGAGTCTTGTTGGCGTCGCCGTTCCAGGTGGCGGGATCGGTGCTGTCATTGCTCAGGCCCGCGCGGGTGGCGGTCAGGATAACGTCCACTTCCTGGTTCTGGCTGTAGATGGCGTAGGTGCCGCCGGGCAGCCAGCCGACATCGATGGTGCCGGCGCACATGGCTTCACCGGTAGCTTCGTAGGAAGTGCCGACAGTGATGTCCACTTCGCCGATGTCATAGCCGAAGTTGGCCATTTCAGCCTTGATCAGCTCGGGCAGGTTCTTGGTGCCGGTGATGATAACATCAGCATCCTTGGAGGGAACAAATTCGAAGGTGAGCTTGTCCATCTGGATCGCGTCGGCAAAAGCGGAAGCGCATCCGGCCAGCAGCAGAACAGCCAGCAGCAGGGAAACAAACTTTTTCATGTGGAAAACCTCCTTGCGTATTTTCGCAGGCATATACCGATGCCTGCACAGACTGGTTAAATTATATCCGAAATATGTTACGGTTTATAAACAAGAATCTAAATTTTTAGTGTGATTTTCGCCCGGCATACCGTATGCCGCCAAAAACAAAGGGAGCCGCCCCCAATCATAACCGGTACGGTTATCATAAGAGGCGGCCCCGGAAATGCACCTGAAAAAGTGAATTACGCGACTTCGTCCAGCAGGTCAGCGTTGATCAGGCCGAAGGTTACACCGCTTTCCGGATCGGTGAAGTAGAAAGTATCTTCGTAGCCGGCGTAAACCAGATCATACTCGGTGCCGTCATTCAGAACGATGTGCATGACAAGGATTCCGTTTTCCTCATCAATCACTTCGGGCTCGCCGACAACACCTTCAACGAACTCCTCTTCGGTTCCGAAAGCGCAGGTCATGGTTTCGTCATCAATGGCGAACGTCAGAACAGGGAACATATCAGCGTTGCTGACGATATCAATCGCGTTGCCTTCAGCGTCGGACGCGGCAGCCATGAAGTAGCTGCGGGTCTCAGCCATAGCGGCGGACATGGACAGAACCAGAACCAGAGCCATTACCAGAGCAGCAATCTTTTTCATTTTCGGGGAACCACCTTTCAGTCATACTCTTGTGCATCGCGCACGTTTAAGGATTGTACCGCCGTTCGTAATATGTGTCAAGAAGATACGGAAAACGCATGATTGCCCCGCGTCCGACTTCATGTTATAATAGCGTCACACTAAACTGCCCGCGTTTCACATAAGCACCGCTGTTTTGCCGGTGCGGCCCGATTTTCGCGGCAGCCGGGCATTCTGCCGCGCGCAAGGAGAAAGAAAACATGAATCAATCGGAATACTGTCTTGATCAGATGGCGAAACTCATGGCCATTCACAGTCCCACCGGCATGACCGGTGAAGCCTCCGCCTACGTGATGAACGAGCTGACGCGCCTGGGCTTCACTCCCCGCATGATGCGTAAAGGCACCGTGATCTGCGAGCTCGGCGGCGAAGGGCACGGTTTGCTGATGAGTGCCCATCTGGATACACTTGGTGCCGTTGTCCGTTCCGTAAAGCCCAACGGTCGCCTGCGCTACACCAAGCTGGGCGGCTGGAATGACAACGCCATCGAAAATGAAAACGTAACGATTGTCACCCGGAGCGGGAAGCAGTTCAGCGGAACGGTCCAGACAGTGCGCGCCAGCCGTCATGTCTGGGGCGACACTTCATCCGACCAGCGGGATGACAACTTTATGGAAGTCGTTCCGGATGAACTGACCTCATCCGCGGCTGAAACCGAAGCTCTGGGCATTTCCGCCGGGGATATGATCTGCTTTGACCCCCGGTTTACGGTCACGGAAAGCGGATTTATCAAAAGCCGTTTTCTGGATGACAAAGCCAGTGCCTCCATCCTGCTGACACTGGCAAAGGATGTGGCTGACGGCGCTGTGAAGCTGAACCGCAAAACAGTCATCGCCTTCACCGTCTACGAGGAAATCGGCCACGGCGCGTCCTCCCTGTGCAGCGAGGATGTTGAGGATATGCTCGCGCTGGATATGGGTTGCGTCGGCGATGATCTGACCTGCAAGGAAACAAACGTTTCCATCTGCGCGAAGGATGCCGCCGGTCCCTATGACTGGTCGTTCACCAATGAACTGATCCGGAATGCGAAGAATCTGGCCCTTCCCTATGTTGTGGATATCTATCCCCGCTATTCCAGTGATACCGCCACCGCCCTGAAGGCCGGCCTGGACGCGCGTTTCGCGCTCTGCGGTCCCGGGGTGTTCGCGAGCCACGGGTATGAACGTACGCACATCAGGGGCGTAATGGCGACGCTTGCTCTGGCCGAATCCATCCTGTAAAAAGCGCGCGGCTCCGGGCGGATTCGCGCTTACATTCTTTACCGTCAGCCGCTGTTTACAGGTAACCGATTTGCTTGACAAGGAGGTTCCCGATTCTTATAATACATATAACATGAATGCTTATCAGTGCAATATACCGCGGCCGGGGAGCTCCGGAAGTGAAGCGTGTCTGCGGCCGCGGAATGCCTGTATGTCCTTCTTCTTTTTATCTGTACCACCGCTCCGGCGGTGTATATGAAACAACACAAGGAGGTATTCCCATGAAAAAACTGATTTCCCTGATTCTTGCCGTGTGCATGCTTCTTTCCTGCGTCGCGGCGCTGGCCGACGTAAAAGAAACCGTTACCGGCGCGGAAGCGCTCACCCATGATGAGCTGGTTGCCCTTGCGCAGGCCGAAACCGGCAACTTCGTTGTATACGGCAACACCAGCCGTATTGAAACCGCTGTAACCGCCTTCGGCGAGCTCTACAACATCACCGTGGAAAGCTCCAACCTGAAGGACGCCGAAATCTACACCAAGCTGGAAGCTGAAGTCAACGCCGGTTCCGGTGCCGACATGGTCATGATTCAGGACGGTGCTCAGCTGACCTACGCCATGGAAGACGGATGGCTGGTCAACTACGTACCCGCTTCCGTGAAGGAATTCATCGGCGAAGACGATCTGCTGCCCCTGGTACATCAGTATATCAACAAGCTCTTCATCTACAACAATCTGGGCGAAGCCGTTCCCGCCGTTAAGAACGTCTGGGAGCTGACCGATCCCGCCATGAAGGGCAACATCATCTTCAAGAACCCCGAAAGCGAACAGGTCAACATGAACTTCCTCATCATGCTCACGGGTGAAGAATGGTCCGCCAAGCTGGCTGAGGCCTACAAGGTCTGGGCAGACAAAGACATCGAGCTGGGCGAATACAAGAACGCCGGTTACAAGTGGATTGCCGAGTTCCTCAGCAACTGCACCTTCGGTTCCTCCGACACCACCATCGCCGAGGAAGTAAGCCAGGAAACCGCCGCGGGCAAGATCGGCCTGTTCGTTCTGTCCAAGCTGCGCTCCTCTTCCGTGCTGACCGACAACCTGACCGTTGCCCAGTATGACGCCTCCGCCAACGGCTACACCGTTGAGCCTTTCGCCGGCTTCATGTATCCCATGTACGCGCTGGTAAGCGCCGCCGCGAACCGTCCCTACACCGCCATGCTGTTCATCGAATACCTGATGACCGCTGAAGGCTTCGGGCCCTGGGGCAAGTCCATCGGCGCCTACTCCTCCAACGTACAGATTCCCGCCAAGGAAGGCGATCTGGGCATCGAAACCTGGAAGGCCACCCTGGTTATGGAAGATCCCGAATACATTCTGGACAACGGTGACGAAGTACGCACCTTTGTCAGCAAGTATATCCAGTAATTCACCCCGGCATGTCATTTCAGCGGGCCCGCCTTCGGGCGGACCCGCGTCTTTATTATCCGGCGGATAATTCCGCCCGGATGTGAAGGATTATGAAACAAAGGAGAAACACCGTGCAATGACTGCATCAACTGCCGGAACCCCGCCGGAAAGAAGTCTCGCGCGCACCGGAGGCAAGCTCCGCGCGTGGTTTTCCAAACCGGCCAATGTGATTCTTCTCCTGTTCTGTATCGCGCTGATTGTGCTCACGCTGTATCCGCTGTTTTCCATGCTCTCCGAAATGTTTCTTGTCCATTCCCCGGAAAGATCCATGGTTCGGAAAATGGGGCTGAAGGTCGGTGACTTTACCACCGTCCACTTTGACAAGCTGCTCTTCACGCTGGATGACGGTATCGGCGGTGATTTCACCACCTCCAACAGCTGGATCAACTTCTACCAGCCGCTGCTGAACACCCTGCTGGTATCGGTATCCGCCTCCGCGATCGCCATTCTGTTCGGCGGCGTGGTGGCGTTCCTGATTACCCGCACCAATATCAGCTGCAAGAAATTCATCTCCGGTGTATTTGTATTCCCCTACATCATGCCCAGCTGGACGCTCGCCACATTCTGGCAGACCTTCTTCAAGAACACGCAGATCGGTCTGGGAACGTCCAACGGCATCATGGCGTCCGTATTCGGGGTATATATGCCGGAGTGGTTCGTCTACGGGCCGTTCCCGATCGCGCTGGTGCTGGGTCTGCATTACGCGCCCTTCGCCTACATCCTCATCGGCGGCATCCTGCGGAATATGGACGCCAACCTTGAGGAAGCAGCGACGATCCTCAAAACCGGCCGCAGCCGCATCATCCGCAAGATCACCCTGCCGATTGTGAAGCCCGCCATGCTGAGCACGCTGCTGCTGGTATTCGCCAGCTCCATGAGCGCGTACTCCGTTCCCGTTTTCCTGGGCAACCCGGTCAGGTACTACACCCTGTCCACCAAGATGAAGTCCATGATGGATACTTATCCCGGACAGGCGTATATCATGGTCGCGGTCATGATCATCTTCGGCGTCGGGATCCTGCTGATCAACCAGAAGGTCACCAACAGCCGCAAGCAGTTCACCACCGTCACGGGCAAGAGCGGTCAGGTATCGCTGATCGACCTCAATGCCGGAAAGCGGATTATCGCCGCGGTGCTGGTCATCATTCTGCTGATGGTCGCGGTTGTTCCGCTGGTCACCTTCGCGCTGGAATCCGTCATTATCAAGGCGGGCGATTATTCCCTGTCCAATATGACACTGGACTTCTGGCTCGGCAAAGGCCTGACATATCTTGACCAGGGTGACGATACCGGCATTCTGCTTTCCGCCAAGGTATGGAAGGCACTCGGCTACAGCTTGCTGCTGGCCGTCAGCTGCGCGCTGATCGCCGGCACCTGCGGCGTGCTGATCGGTTACGGTGTCGCGCGCCGCCGCGGCAGCCGCCTCGCCAACTGGGTCAACAACCTGTCTTTCTTCCCTTACCTAATGCCCTCGCTGGCGTTCGGCGCGATCTATCTGTCCATGAGCTCCAAGCTCTCCGTGCCGCTCGGTCTCGGTGTGCTGATTCTGGCCGGATCCATCAAATACATGCCTTTCGCCACGCGTTCCGGCGTCAGCGCCATGCTGCAGCTGTCGGGTGAAATCGAGGAGGCCGCTGTCATTACCGGTGTTTCATGGTGGAAGCGGATGCTCCGTGTGATCTTCCCGATTCAGAAGAGCAGTTTCCTTTCGGGTTATCTGCTGCCGATGGTCAGCTGCATGCGTGAACTGTCGCTGTTTGTTCTGCTGGTGCCCACCAGCAACACCATTCTGACCACCATGCTCATGCAGTACAGCGAAAAAGGCTGGGCCCAGTTCGGCAACGCCATCAACCTGCTGATCATCGTGGTGGTGCTGCTGATCAACTTCGTCGTTAACAAGCTCACGGGAGCGTCAATTGATAAGGGAGTAGGTGGCTGACGTGCCGGAAATCATTCTTGAACATGTATCCAAAAGATTTGAGAAATTCGTTGCCGTGGACGATCTGAACCTGCAGATCGCCAATAATGACTTCATCACGCTGCTGGGCCCCTCCGGATGCGGAAAAACCACCACGCTGCGCATGATCGCCGGCCTGGAAACACCTACCGAAGGGCGCATCCTCATCGGCGGAAAAGTCGTGTTTGACGCGGCCAAAGGAATCAACCTGCCGCCCATCAAGCGCGATGTCGGTTTCCTTTTCCAGAACTACGCGCTGTGGCCCCACATGACGGTGTATCAGAACATCGCTTTCGGCCTTGAAAACCTGAAGTGGGACAAAGCCCGCATCCGCTCGCGCGTGGATGAGCTGCTCAAACTTATGCGCATTGAGGAGTTTGAAAAGCGCTATCCGTCCGAGCTTTCCGGCGGCCAGCAGCAGCGTGTGGCAATCGCCCGCACGCTGGCGCCCGGACCGAAGGTCCTTTTCATGGATGAGCCGCTGAGCAATCTGGACGCGAAGCTGCGTATGGAAATGCGTACCGAGCTCAAGCGCCTGCATAAGGACACGGACTCCACCTTTGTCTATGTCACGCACGATCAGCTGGAAGCCATGACGCTTTCCACCCGTGTATGCATCATGAAGAACGGCCTTCTGCAGCAGTACGCGCCGCCGCTGGTGATGTACAACGACCCCGCGAACCTTTTCGTTGCCGACTTTATGGGCAACCCCTCCATGAACTTTACCGACGGTACCTGGGAAAACGGCACGGTCACCTTCGGCGGGCTGAGCGCGCGCTTCACGCCGGATGAGGAAGCCGCGATCCCGCGCGATGTGGTTGTGGGCATCCGTCCGGAATACATCAGCCTGAACAGTGAGGGCGCCTATACCGGAAAAGTGTATTCCACCCTGCCCAGCGGCATGGAAACCACCGTGAAGCTTGATGTGAACGGAACGCCCCTGACCGCCGTCGTGTTCGGTGATGTGGACTGGCCCGTGGATACGGAAGTGCGCTTTGACTTCACCAAGTCCGCGCTGCTTTATGACAGGGAAAGCGGAAAACGGATCACCCGCGGCAAACTCGGCCGCTGACATTCAGTAAACCTGAAAAGGAGAACCGTAACAATGATCAAGTTCAGTGAAATGCCTTATGAACGGCCTGATATTGACAACCTGAAAGCAACACTGGAAAACGCGGTGACACAGCTCGCCGCGGCAAAGAATTATCAGGATGCCCGCAAACTCTTTTTTGATGTTCAGGAGCGGAGAGACGCGGTATCCACGCTGTTCTCCATTGCCTATGTCCGGAACACCATGGACACAACGGATGTGTATTATGACGGTGAAATCCGCTGGCTCCGGGAACAGATGGCCCGGATGACGCCCCTGAACACCGCATGGGAAAAAGCGCTTACGGAGTCCCCGTTCCGGCGTGAATTTGAAAATGAATTCGGCACGCAGCTGTTCCGGCTGCTGGACGCGGAACTGCTTACGGAAAACGAGAAAATCGTGCAGGAAATCATCCGTGAAGGTGAGCTGACCCAGCAGTACCGGAAAACCGCGGCGCAGGCCGCCGTTGACTTCCGGGGCGAGCAGTGCAATTTCTACGGGCTGCTGAAGCACATGGAAAGCACGGACCGTGAGGAACGCAAAGAGGCTTTCCGCGCTTGGGCCGCCCTGTATGAAAAAATCAGCCCCGAGCTGGACGCGCAGTATTCGGAGCTGGTTCAGATCCGCAGTGAAATGGCGCGGAAGATGGGCTTCCCGGGCTATACGGAAATGGCTTATCTCAGCAGGAACCGCTTTGATTACACCAAAGAGGACGCTACCGCCTTCCGTGAACAGATCCGGAAGATTGTAACCCCCGCGGTCGCCGAGATCCGGGAGATGCAGCGCAAGCGTCTGGGGCTTGACAAGCTCCGCTTCTATGACGAGGCGCTGAAGTTTGCCGGCGGAAACGCGCTGCCCATCGGTACCACGGATGAGCTGATTGACAAAGCGCAGAAAATGTACCGTGAAATGAGCCCGGAAACCGGTGAGTTCTTTGATTTCATGAAGGAATACCGGCTGTTTGACCTTGAAACGCGCCCGGGTAAGCACATGGGCGGCTATATGACCCGCTTCCCGGCATATAAGGCGCCGTTCATTTTCTCCAATTTCAACGGCACCGACGCGGATGCCGATGTGCTGACACATGAAGCGGGGCATGCCTTCCAGGGCTATGTTGCCATGCGCGGCATACAGGTATCCCGTGTCAGCGGTTCCACATCGGAAATCAACGAGATTCATTCCATGACGATGGAGCATTTCGCCTATCCGTGGATGAACCTGTTCTTCGGTGACAAAACGGAGGAATACCTGACCTCCCATCTGATCGGCGCGCTGTGCTCAATCCCGTATCTGGTCAGCGTGGATGAATTCCAGCACCGCGTTTATGACAATCCGTCCATGACCGCGAAGGAACGGCGCGCTGTCTGGCGCGAAATTGAAAAGAAATATATGCCGTGGCGGGATTATGACGGAAACGAATTCCTGGAGGAAGGCGGTTTCTGGATGCAGAAGCAGCATATCTTCCTTTACCCGTTCTACTACATCGAATACGCGCTGGCGCAAATCTGCGCCTTCCAGTATTACGGCCGCATGAAGGAAGACCGCAAAGCCGCGTGGGAGGATTATCTGCGTCTGTGCAGAGCCGGCGGAACCAAAGGCTACTTCGAGTTGCTGGAAACCGGCAACCTGCTGAACCCCTTCAGGGAAGGCACAGTGCAAAAATCCGTGGATCATGTGCTGAAGGAAATCCGCGAGCGTTACGCGGAATAACTTGGTTCGTGTATATCCGGGAAAAGTTAACGGGACGCCGCGCGGCGTCCCGTTGTTCGTTTGTTTATCTCCCGCGGAGCATTACCCGCGCAGGTCATACGTATACCCGGCCAGCAGGCTGATCAGCGCGACAACGCATGTCAGCTTCAGTGAAATCGCGGCAAACACCAGGCAAAGCACCAGCGGCAGTTCCTTTTTCACGGTGCCGCCCTTGCGCACCAGCAGGCGGACCCGGCAGAGCTTTCTCAGCAGGTCAACGATCTTACCGAAAATATCCTTCGCGCAATCATTCATATTCTCACCGTCATTCCGGTTTTCGGCAGTGCTTCCGTAATTGGTTTCCATAGTGGTTTCTCCTTCCTTTCAGCGGGCTTCCCACCCGACACGCATATCATACCTTCTTTCGTCCGCGTGTTCTTGAGAAAAAGGAAAGAAAAAGTTTAGAAACAGATGAGAATTTCATGAGAACGCCGTCATCACAGCGGTGAACCGGCAGGCGCGCACCGGGTTAATCTTCCGGAATATACACCGCCAGCCTGTTTGTTTCCGTGTCGCGCTCCGCGTGGTAGTGATACTGCCCGTCGGGTGTAATCACGTCGCGGTCGAATTCATCGCCGTTCACCTCACGCATCACAAGAGCGCTGCCGAAATCATTATACATGGTCACGCGGTTGTCATCACACAGCACATTGCCGGAGGTCACGATGAATCTGTCATTCCTGCTGCCGAAAACGCAGCCGTCAGCAGCCTGATAGCTGCCGCACACAATGCCGCCGTTGATATGGCACAGGGCTGAGCCGGTAACGCTGCCGAATCCGCGCAGTATGTTTCCCTCACCGTAGAATTGCGTGCGTCCGCCGGCGTTTTCAATGGAGATCTGCCCGCTCACGGACCCGATGCCGCAGCCCGTGTTGCAGTGCACAGTCGCCTTTACGTCTCCGCGGGAGAACAGCAGTCTTCCTTCGGCGCCGCTCAGCGTGCCGATAGCCACCGCGGTTTCACCGTCAGCCGTAACGGATATAACGCCGCTGTTCCTGATAAAGGCGTTGCCGGTCAGTGACCCGATACCCACGGCGTAGTCGCCGGAGCAGAATACATTCACCATGGCATACACACCGGCGGTAACATTGATGTTTTCCTTCGCGCAGCCGATGCCGATCACATTGATGCCTCTGGCGTTGATGCTGATGCGGCCGGAGATCAGGCGGATATTGCCTCCGTTGCCCTTGCCGCCGCCGATGGCGATCACTTTATCACCGTATGAGAACAGTGACAGTTCGCCGGTCATATCCACCGTAATATCGCCGCAGGCCTCATTGTAGTTCGCGCCGATGCCGACGGAGAAATTCCGGTTATTGTTGATGATCAGGTTTCCTTCCCCGCTCAGGATCAGCTCGGAATCCGGCGGCACAAGAATGCCTTCTTTATTGAGCGTATTGTCGCCTTTCAGCACAATTTTCGCTTTGCTGCCGCGGCCGATCTGGAACGTGGTTTCCACAGCGCCGCGAATGTTGACATTCTCCAGTGTAATCTCACATTCCGTATTGTCCGGCACCCTGATCACCAGGTCAACCGTATTGTCTTTTTCACCGGTGAAAGTGATCGCGCCGTTCGGCACCGTTACGTAGGAGTATTTCCGCAGCGCGAGCGCCACAATATTCACAATCTCGCCCGCCGTTGCCTCATAAACCATCATCTCGTTGTCATATCTGGACAGGCGCAGATTCTCGGCGATAATTTCCCTTCTGATTTCCGCCGGCAACGCGGCAAGCGGTTCGGGCGCGGGCTTCGCGGTGTAGTATCCCTGAATCAGGTCCACACCGTATTCGATCACGGCGCTCATTTCCTCAGCGGTCTCAACGCCCTCCGCAAGCACCATGATGCCGTTATGCTTCGCGAAGTCGATGGTGTTTTTCACAAACATCTGCCTGTTCGCGTCATTATGGATATTGCTGATCAGGAAGCGATCAATCTTCACAATCCGGGGCGTATATCTGATCAGATTCACAATATTGCTGTGCCCCGTTCCGAAGTCGTCAATGGCCACCTGATTGGTTTCCCTGTCCTTGCTGAGCCGTCTGAGCGCGTTCAGCTCGTCATCCGATATGGAATCCTGCTCGGTGATTTCATAGATAAAGTGGTCCATCAGCGAATGGTACTTTTCCCACAGCCGGTCACAGTCCTCCGGCGTCAGGAAATTGCCGGGTATGGTATTGATGAACAGTTTTCTGCCCCGGAAGATATCAAACTTGCTCGCGTACGCTTCCATGATTCCGAAGAAGGTCGTTTTTTCGATATCATAGAGGCGGCCGAATTCCTTTGCCATGTTCAGCACGTCAACAGGGCTCATCTTGATGCCGCCGCCTGTGCGCATCAGTGCCTCATAGCCGTATATCGAGCCGGTTTTCGCGTCAATAATGGGCTGGAAGTGATATGTGAACAGACCGTTATCCAGCAGATAGGAGAACGTGGAATACTGATCCCTGCCGACACGCGCGTGCCTGATCGCGTCCACCGGTCCGTGTTTCAGCAGGTTCTTATACATTTCGTTGCCGGCGTACTGCAGATAGGAGTCCAGGTTTTCTTTCCAGCCGTGCCTGTCAATTGTGAAACCGCTGTTGACTTCGATAATGAAATCCTTTTTGCTTGTTGTGTTGAATTCATCCAGCAGCCTGCTGAAGGCACTCATGGACAGCGTCACGCGTTCCGTGATGTCCGTTTCCGTGTCGCCCGTGTTCAGCACCATGAACCGGTCCGGCGATATATGGGCGATATAGTGCTCACAGTCACGGTTTGCTTCCTCCAGCGCGGACGCGACAAACTTCACCGCGTCATGAATATCTCGCGTGCCGTAATTCTCGTAAATAAAGTTGTATTTCGGCATGCTGAAAACGGAAACCGATATGCACTTTTCATGGTTGTCCTCCGCATTCGCGAAGCGGGTAAACCATTCGCGCGCGCTGAAGAGGTTCGGCAGCCCGGTGGTAATATTCCTGCGCGGCTGAAGCTCCTCCGTGCCGTTTTCCCCGGGTTTCAGCAGCTTCAGGTTCATCATCTGGAAAACGGATTTCAGCGTATTCATTACACGCATGTATTTGAATTTATCCGTGTCGAGTATCCTCGCGTTGATGATATAGTAGCCGATATATTTTCCGCCCAGCGACAGCGGCTGCAGCACGCTCATGGATTCCTCCTGCGTATACCGCATTGTTTCCGGGATAATCTGCCGCAGGTCGGAATACAGCATTTCCGTTTTTCCGTGGTTGGTTCTGGCGGACGGAATCACGATGTATTCCCTGTCATTCGGTTCGGCCGCGGGGAACAGATCCCTCGCGTTCCTGTTCAGGCACAGCACGGAATGGCCCGAAATAATCTGTGAAAGCATGTACGGAAACAGGGATATGTCATTGGATACAAGCAGTTTTTCAATCCATGAATACATATGTTTTTCATGGCGCAGCGTAAGTGAAAGGACCTCATTCGGGTCTTTGCATCCCGGCAGTGAAAACAGCGGCTCCATCGGCAGCGTGTATCCCTTTTCCGTATGATGTCCGCTGACTCGGTTCATAATCGCGTCCACGCAGATCCGCGCCGCGTCAGCCGGGCACACGCGGCATGTGGGATACCGGTAAACAAAGAAATCATTTGTGCATATATCGCCGATGCCCGTGATCAGTATGTTCGCCTTTTTCAGGCTTTCCCTTGTTTCCACGTACGCGCACACGGAGTTCGCGATCCGGTCATCCGTACAGAAAATCGCGTCCGGGATACCGTTTTCACGGATAAACGCTTCCAGCTTTTCAACCGTGATCAGATCTTTGGATTCGCAGTATATGATGTTTTTCGTAAAGGATCCGGCGTTCTGATAAATATCGGCGCACAGAAGGCTCCGTTTGTCCTCTTCCGGATTGCCCGCCATCAGCAGCGTATTGGCGAACGGGTGAATTTCAAAGGCGCGCCTCAGCAGTTCCGTAAAGGCGGGAGCGATGTCCTCCTTCAGGCTGATGCAGCCTTCCTCCTCTCCGCCGAAAAGCAGAACGGGCACATCGTTCTTTTTCGCTTCCGCGCAGATGGCCCGGCGGTTTTCCTCCGTCAGCGTATCGTTTTCAAAAACGATCAGCGCGTCAATCACCTTCATGCGCACGGCTTCACACACCTGAACCGCGAGGCTGTTCACTTCCTCGCTGCCGGGCTCGGTAACCGCGGTAAAAAGCATTACGCGGAAGCCGTTGGCGGAAGCCTGCCGGTTCAGTTCATTGATCAGGTCATCACATGTAAGCTTCTGTGAATGCGCCACGCAGACGCCGATGGTCCTGTACTGAATGATCATGCTCGTTCTCCCTGCAAGTGATAATGTGGAAACACCCGGAACGCGCTGTTGTCACGTGTTCCGGCCGGTTATATATCAAACGTATTTTCTCACAGGTACATTTTACCACTTCCGGCGGTTTTCATCAACCGTCCGGCCACGGTTTTCCTGTCAGAAACGCGTCAATTTATATAATTCTTTATCGCCTGATCGGTAACTTTCCTGATCCGGTCCACATAACCCTCTTTCCACAGGATGCACGCGTTCCGGTCCGGAGCCCACAGGTCCTGATCTGGACCGAGGACCGCGTTCGCCCTGCAGCCCGCGCAGCATTCGCGTACATACGGGCAGTCCCGGCATTCCGCGTTGCGTTCCAGCAAGGCCGGCAACCGGCTGCTGATATAGTCCATATAGAAGCTGTCACTCAGTGCGGCTTTCAGACCGGTTTCAAGGATATTCGGAAACCGGTCAAGTTTATCGCTGTCCAGCATGGGCATACAGGGAACCATGCGTCCATCCGGAGCAATATAGCCTTCAGACCGGAAAGCACCGCACAAACGTACACGATCCGCTTTGTCCGTTCCGTCGCACCGGAACGGTATGCATTCATAGTCCGTTTTTCCTTTATGCAGCCATACAATCTTGCACAGCATCAGATCCACAGGCATACCATCCATGAAAAAATACGGAATATACCCGAGCGCGGCATCTATGTACTCATGTATATCCATATCATTTCCTTCCGCGTTTTTCCGCCATAATGTTGTCCGTTCGACTCCTGAAACCTTGATGGTATTGACCCCGGCGGATGCGAGATATAATACGCTGTCCCGCAACGTTTCTTTATTTCCCCCGTGAAGGCATAAGGCAATGTTGACCGGGAAGCCGCGCGATACACAGCGTCTGATCGCGTCCTGAACCGCGTTTTCCGCGCCCTGTACACCGCGCATCCAGTCATGCCACCCAAGGCCGTCATAGCTCATATCAAAGGCAGGCTTCAGCCCCCGCTGTTCAAGAGCGTCCAGCAGTTCATCCGTGACCAGCCATCCGTTTGTGTAGATTGTATCTGTCAGAATCCGTTTCTCGTTCAGGCGGTCAATGATCTGCATGAAATCCCGCCTGATCAGCGGTTCTCCGCCCGTCAGGCTGACCCTCAGCACTCCGCATTCTGCCATCTGATCGATAATGCTGAAGCACTGCTCGGTTGTCAGGTCCTCCATACGGGCACCCGGCGCGTCCATATAACAATGGCGGCACCGATAATTACACCTGCCTGTCACCGACCACTGGATTGATTCCATCTTACAATTATCATATTTGCGGTATCTCTGTATCGGGTGCACAGGCTCCGCATGTTCACATAGCCTGACATACCCGTTTTTTACATATTCATCCAGTCTGGCTTTCATTGCGGGACTGTACAGGTATTGGTCCATCTCCGTTTCGCCGTCGCAAAGAAGCAGCAGTTCAAAGCCGGCGCGGTCCACATTCCGCAGCTGATAGTTATGAAGATCGATCAGCTCACATGTCGCGTGTTTCCAACCGCGAAGGATATACGGCTTCGTCAGCGCGGCAAACATTAAGAAATCACAACCTTTCGTTAAGCAAAAACCGCAGTGCGGAACACTGCGGTATATTCAGAACAGAAATGTTTCCGTTGCTATCACCAACCGAAAAACAGTGAATTGAGCGGAGTTCCTTCCCCTTCAGCTTTTTTATTTGTGCTGTTAGTGCAGCCTTGCCCTTTGGTCTGACCGCTTGTACAGTGACGCGAAACCGCATCCGGGCATCCGATGGACGAAGTCACAATATCCTCTTCAAACGCTTCAACGACCACAGTCGCTTCAACATACTTTTCTTTCATTCCGCGCGCTCCTCCACATCTATCGCAACAGCCATCCGGGCAAGGTATGTATCCAGATCCCTGTTCGCCTTTTCTTCATCCAGGTCTTCGTACTTGTCCAGCATTTTCCGTACAAGATCTTCCTTTGTGATGCCTTTTTCCAGCTCGTACCAGAAGAAAGCGCCGGTCCTGTTCGTCCGGATGAACCCGTTGAACGTTTCAGCGGCTTCGCCAACCGCCACAATCAGGTACTCATCACCCATTGACCGGATGATAAAGCCCTTCTTCGTCCTGTAAACCTTCAACCGTTCAGCCCTTCTTTCATCGTCCGGTATGCCAGCTCCGCCGCGTCCGTGCTCACGGTGCACCGCATTTCATAGCACGGTACCGTTCTCAGCATCCGTTCCGCCAGAGTCAGAAAACGTTCCATCGTTTCCCCGTCCTTCGGCAGCAGCAGTTGCCTCAGAGCCCTCGGCAGGATTTCGCTCATGCCGGCTTTCCGGATCACATTCTCCGCGCCCTGCTCCAGGAAGCAGATACCGCCGAGCGGATACGATACATTGCCCCCGAGCTCCTCTTTACCCCGCCACGGCGTGCCGTAAGCGATGAGGCGCCCGTCAACAAACCGCATTACGGGCTTGTCGCCGTTCACCACCGTCACCCGGTCACCCAGCAGCTCCCGCCACAGGCGGATATGCGTTGTCTTCCCGGTGCCGCTGGGCGCCGCGAAGGCGTATGCCGTGCCGTCAACCGCGATCACCGCACAGTGCATCAGAAACGCGTCATACCGCACAAGCCGCAGGCACAGCTTTCTGAATACACACAGGCTTTCCGCGTATCCGCGGGAGCATTCCGAGGTCATAATCTGGTCCATAATCTCCGTATCGGAAACGGAAACGGTAAATGCCGGCTCCGCGCTTTCCGTAAGGTAGTCCCGGCAGAGTTCCCTGACGTATTCATACCGGTGGTCGACCCCGACCGTAACATCAGCGATCCTCATACAAAACATGGAACAAACCTCGCAACATCACGCGTTCCGGAAATTCAGACACATATACACGATAATATTAGCACGGTTACATACGCAAAGCAATATCTTCAAACAGGAATTTTACAAATCTTCGCATTTTCGGGTCGCATAACGCCGGTTTTCGCGTCCGCATATGTGTTTATCGCAGGGATTACGGAAAAAGCAGCGAAATATACAGGATAAACACACTCATTCCGGGAGGCGGGTACATTGCCGGCACTGCTGCTGATCCTCTGCGTTTTCAGTTTTTCTTTTCAGTCCCTGTTTACAAAGCTGTACAACGATCATTTCCGCGGTCCCGCCGGCACGTCGGAACCCGTTTTTTCCGTAACCTACGGCATCGCCATCGCGCTGGCCACGCTGGTCACCGGCGCGTTCCGTTTTTCACCTTCCCCGCTGACCGTCCTCTTCGGTCTGCTGAACGCGCTGATGCTGATGCTGTATAACATATCCATCATCCGCGCGGGTGACCTGGGTTCCTATTCCTTCATGATGATCGCCAACATGTTCGGCGGCATCCTGCTTCCTGTTTTTATCGGCGTTCTTTTTCTCGGCGAATCGGTATCCGTAACCGGGATCATCGCGGTTGTGATGATGCTTACGGCCATGGTTCTGCTGAACAGCGGCGGCGCTTCGGTCAAAACCGCGAAGAAGGGGTACTATCTGTGGTGCGCCGTACTGTTCTGCGCCAACGGTCTTTACGGTTCTTTTCTGAATGTTCAGGCCACACTGATGAACGGGCTGGAAAGAACGGAAATGCTGACGATTCTGTTTTTATGCTCATCGCTGTTCACCGTCGCCGCTGAGGCGGTAAAAGGCCGCCTTCCTTCCGTCGTGCGGGGATACCGGATGGGCGCGAAATCCGGAATTTTTCTTGCTCTGTGCTGCGTCTTCGCCGCGGCGGGCGCCAATTTGCTGCTGTATCTGTTTTCGGTGATGAATACCGATGTCGTCTGCACGGTTGACGACGGCGGCGTGCTTGTTCTGTCCATTCTCTATTCACTGGTGCTGTTTAAGGAAAAGCCGTCGAAACTACAGTGGCTTGGAATGGCAATCGCCGTCGCGAGCATTGTGCTGATCAATCTGTGATTCGAAAAAGAAATAACTTCGGCCCGCGGACACGGCCGGACGGTTATCCGTGAAGAGGCAAAAATAAGCGGGAGCTGTGAATACTGATCACAGCTCCCGCCTTTTGCTTGAGGGAATTATTTGTCTCCACCCAGAATAACGATCTCGGCATTCTCATCGGCAATGATATTGCCCACGGTCTCGTTATCCACGATGGTCACAAGGTTCTCATTCTCGTCCACGGTCAGACCGCAGGCGGCTTCAGTGTTGTTCGCGATAATAACCGCGGCGGCTGTGCCGGATTCCTTCACGGCGTTCACGGTTTCCGCGTCGCAGGGCAGCTCCAGCTTGGTGAACTTTTCCTCTTCGGGCGTATCTTCCGTTACAGGCGCCGGAGCTACTTCGATTTCAGGCAGGCTGAGATTGAACACGTTAATGCATCTGACGTCCACGGGGAACAGCTGCTGCAGCATGGACTGTATCTGGGCGTCGAAGAGAGTCCTAATTTCCGCGGAGGAAACCTGGAACTTCTTAAGGGGAGTTTTAGCTGTTTTGAGCTTCGCCGTTGTTCTGACAGCAGGCTCCACAGTGGTGGTCATCGCCGCGGGCAGCTCGGCTTCGTCAGCGGCTTCTTCAGCGGGCTCTTCAGTGGGTTCTTCAGTGGGTTCCGCGGTACGCTTGGGCGTGGGGTTGGGTCTCGCGGTGGGCTTGGGGGTGGCAGTAGGTTCCGCGGTAGGCACGGCAGTGGGCTCCTCGGTGGGGGCGGCAGTGGGCTCCTCAGTGGGAGCGGCAGTGGGTTCCGCAGTGGGTTCCGCGGTGGGTTCCGCAGTGGGTTCCGCAGTGGGTTCCGCGGTGGGTTCCGCAGTGGGTTCCGCGGTAGGAGCAGCAGTGGGTTCCGCGGTGGGCGCGGCAGTGGGTTCCGCGCCGGGCTCCGCGGTCGGCGCCGCATTGGGTTCCGCGGCAGGCGCGCCAGTGGCC
>JAKSQH010000029.1 GCA_024404245.1 Clostridia bacterium | reverse complement strand
CCTGGGCGAACAGCCCCGCGACCGGCAACCAGACCGCGACGGTCACCATCGCGGCAGCCCTGAGCAAGAACGGATACCAGTACGAGTGCGTGATCAAGGATAAGTACGGCAACACGGTGACCACCACCGCGGCGACCCTGACCGTGCAGACGCCTCTGAAGATCACAGCGCAGCCCGCGAACGCGACAGCGGCGCCCGGCGCGAACGCGACCTTCACGGTGAAGGTGACCGGCGACGGCCTGACCTACCAGTGGAAGTACCGCACATCCTCCACGGGCACCTGGGCGAACAGCCCGGCGACCGGCAACCAGACCGCGACAGTCACCATCGCGGCAGCCGCGAGCAAGAACGGATACCAGTACGAGTGCGTGATCAAGGATAAGTACGGCAAGAGCGTGACCTCTTCCGCGGCGACCCTGACAGTGCAAACACCTCTGAAGATCACAGCCCAGCCACAGAACAAGACGGTCACGACCGGAACCGAAGCGAAGTTCACGGTGAAGGTAACGGGTGAAGGCCTGAAGTACCAGTGGCAGTACAGGAAGAACGCTGACGGCACCTGGACAAACACCACGGTGACGGGCTGCAACACCGCCACACTGACACTGCCCGGCACGGCAAGCCGGAACGGCTACCGGTACCGTTGCGTCATCACGGACAAGTACGGCAAGAAGGTCACATCCAATACGGTAACCCTGACAGTGCAATAAAAAAGCAGGCGGTACGGAACCGCCCATTCTCCTTGCTCTGCGCGTACCGTTTGGAAGACGGTTCGTTATCAACAGAATAAAAAGACTCGTATGCCGGCAGGTCCCAAAGGACCCCGCATACGAGTCTTTTCATCAATCAGGTTTACCCATACATTCTTCCGTTGCCGAAATGGTTTCCGTGACAATCCGTCCGGCGTAAACGAACCGTTATGCTGCCGGTTCCGGATAGCTGTGTACACCGTTACAGAGCCCGCAGCACACATTCCGCGCTCAGGCCGTATTCCTCCGCCTTTACGGTTAATGTCACATCCATGGGTCCGCCGGCGTCCTTACCGCGGATAACTGCTGCCGCTCTGCCGCCGAATGTAACAGTCTCATCATCCGTATAGTTCTCATCCGTAAGCGGATTCCCCGTACCGAAGCCGGCAATGTATCCCGGACCTTCGGCGCGCGCGGTCAGCCGCAGCGCGGCATCAGGCACGATTCTGCCCTCGCTGTCCGTCACTTCAATCCCGATATACACCGCGTCATGGCAGTCCGCGGTCATATGGTCCTTATCGGGCACAAGCCTCAGCGCGGCGGGCGCGCCGGCGGTCTCCAGCCGGTCCCGGCTGACCTCCGCGCCGTTTTTATAGCTCACCGCTTCCGCGAAGCCCGGCTCATAAACCGTATCGAAACACACACTGCACGGAAGAGGCCGATCCATGCAAACCCGTTTCCGCTCAATCTCTTTTCCGTTAACGAGCAGCGCGACCTCATCCGCGTTCGTAAACACCGTTAGCCGGACCGGCTTTCCTTCATATCCTTTGAAGTTCCAGCTCTTCAGCACATCCGTGAAACCCCACGGGCTGATAACCTCCGTTTTCCCGCTGTGTGCCGGATGACGCGCGTACAGATGCGTCTTTTCGCTGCCCCACACCACACTGCGATAGGCACCCTGCGGACGGATCTGTCCCGTAATGTCAACATCGGCGTCATTCGCCAGGCGCCAAGGATAAGGGGATGTGGTTGACGGCATAATCGCCCACTGACCCTGCTGTACCAGCGGATCATCCGCGTCCACAAACAGTGATTTGCCGATACCGGCCTCACCGATATAGTCCCACGCCGTCCAGGTGAAGTCACCGATCACGTAGGGCAGACGCTCCACCGTCGGCCAGCGGAAGCCGATTTCCTTCGGATAGTTTTCGCTGCCCAGCATCACCCTGTCCGGGAAACGTTCATGCGATTTTTCATACAGATCCTCAAGGTAGTTATAACCCACCACATCCATGCCGTTTGTAAAGGGTTCCGTCAGCCTGTCCCACGTGGTCATTTCGTCATGATCCGGCGCCGGCAGAGACACATCCTTGCTCCGGGTCTGTTCATCGTCCAACCCGCACCAGAAGGAGCATATACCGTTGCTTACCGGTCTGGTACCGTCCAGCTTCCGCACGGTTTCCGCGAGGCGTGTCGCCAGGGCGTATCCGCCGCTCAGCCCGCCGCGTTCCGGTATTTCATTGCCTGTGGACCAGATAATCACGGAAGGGTGAATCCGGTCCCGGCGCACAAAAGCAGTCAGTTCACGCTCATGGCATTCGGTGAAGTATGTGCTGAAATCACCGGGGCGCTTGCCCATCGTCCACGCGTCAAACGCCTCGTCAAAGATATACATGCCCTCCCGGTCACAGGCTTCAACAAGCGCCTCGGACGGCGGATTGTGCGCGGTACGGATGGCGTTGAAACCGATCTCCTTCAGTTTCCGTACCTTACGCGCCTCAACCTCATACAGCGATACGGAGCCCAGCAGTCCGTTGTCATGGTGCACGCATCCGCCCTTCAGCTTCACCTGCTTCCCGTTGATCAGCAAACCGCGAACAGCATCCGCCGTTACGGTACGGATACCGAACCGTTTCACGCAGCTGTCGGATAACGCGTGTTCCTCCGGCATAAAGTGTGTTCTGTATACGCCGATGTTTTCCACTGTAACCGCGGCCGTGTAAAGGTTCGGTTCCTCCGCGCTCCACAATTCCGGTTCCCTGACGGCGAACCGCATCCTGGCCGTTTCGGTTTGCCCGGCTCCGATATAAACAGTCCGTTCGGTCCCGCCGGAAGTGCTGCCGTCTTTTCCGCCGGTTATACCGATACGCACTTTGGCCATCCGGTTCTCAGGCGTTTCGTTTCGGATATCGATACATGCCTCCATAAACGCGATATGATCCGTGATTTCTTTCGTAAAGATAAATACACCGTCATCCGCGATATGCATTTTCGGGGAAACGCACAGTTTCACGCCCCGGAACAGTCCGCAGCCGGTATACCACCGTGAGGATGGCTGAACGCCTGTGTTGACATTCACAGTGATGCGGTTCTCTTTGCCGAAGTCGATCAGGTCCGTAATATCCGCGTAAAAGGGTGAATACCCGTAGTGGTGTTCACCGGCCCGGCTGCCGTTCACATCCAGTGTGGCATGCATCATCACGCCGTCAAACTTCAGCCCGACACGCATGTCTTTCCATGCTTCGGGGAACACATAATACTTTGTATAGTTACACATATCCCCGGGAAAATATCCGCTGTCACAGCCGGCCGGGGCGTCCGCCTTCACAGGCAGGCTGATCATGCTGTCATGGGGCAGATCCACAACCTGCCGTTCTTCACCCAGTGAGCCGAGCAAATCCGCGAACCCGCGGCGAAATTCCCATCCCTGATCCAGTTCGGTTATCATATTGCCATACCTCCGTTTCAGTTTTTCCACAGCATATTCCGGATGTTTCGCGCTCTTGCGCTTTTCATGATTACCGGATACCCCGCCCGTGCGCCGTCACATCCGACCGCTTTGTCACGCTCCGTCTTTTCCGGCCGGACTGCCGCCCCCAAAGCATGCCGTTTCCATTTGCATTCATCTGGCTGTATTATACAATAAAGCACGTACACGGGCAAGAATCACGCGGACAAACATTCGCTGCCCCGTCTCCCGGAAACAGGATTCCATCCGTCCGAAAAGAAAACCCGAACGCGCGTTCACAACGCGGTCCGGACAGTTTTCGCCGCACTGATTACTTGACATTTATCCGCGTATAAGATACTCTGAACCTGTATCGGAGCTGAGTTTTTTGAACAGGACGGAAACAGAATATGCAAGAATCACAGCGGAGCCGCTTCCATAAGTTCATATCCTTCCTGACAAGTAATTTCATCAACACGTTCGTTCTGGCTTTTCTCTTCGGTTTTTGTTTTTCAGTCGGTCTGTGCAACACGAATGAAAACCTGCCGGACTTCCGCATCGACAGAATGAGCGGAAGAAGCTGGACCGTACTGCTTCTGCTCACGCTGTTTTTCTGTCTGGTCATTCAGGGCGTATACTTTTTCCTTGACAGTGTGCGGGGCAGAAGGTCCGTGCGCTGCCTCACAAAAAAGCAGTATTGGATCCTGTTCACGGCAATGCTGTTCATTCTGCTGCTGTATTACGCGTTTCTGTTTTTGTACAACGGGCCCGGTTCCGTGGCAACGGATACCTATTTGCAGTTGCTGCAATACACCGGTAAAAGAACCCGCAAAAACGATAACCCTTACCTGCTCACACTCCTTTACGGTTGGCTGCACACCGTCGGTTGCCGGTTCGGCGGTGTGAACGGCGGCATCTATCTGAATCTGTTTGTTCAGGTGCTCGTAATGGCCTGGGCATATGTACGTTCCGCGTTTTTCGTATATGAAAAAACCGGCTCCGTAAAGCTTCTGCTGGCGACATGGGCTTTCTATCTGATTCCGCCCGTGTTCGGCGGTCAGGCACAGATCTGGCTGAAGGATTCCATTCACTCCGGCGTCTTCGTCCTGTTTTTTATCGAATATATCCGGATGTTTTCAGCCGATATCCGGCTCAAAACACTGGTCCGTTTCTGCGTTCTTACGCTTCTCGCGTGTATGACGCGAAAAGCCACAGTATTTGTCGTCGCGGTCTGCGTACTGATCCTCGCCGTCCGTCATTTTCCCCGCAGGCGGAAACCGGCGGAACGGAAACATCCGGCTTACTGGATCGCCGTCGCCGGTACGCTGTTACTTTTCATCCTGTATGAAAACGTGCTGCTGCCTGTCTGCGGTATCGCGCCCGGAGAGAAAAAAGAAAACTACGTCATCCCCTTCCGTGTCACATCGCTGATGGTGCGCGACCACCGTGCCGAGCTTTCCGCCGAAGAGAATGAAATCATCAACAGCGTTCTGGATCTTACAAAGCTTCAGGACGCCTATGATCCGGATAGCATTGATCAGGTCAAAATACTGGCGTCAAATGCTTCAGGCCGGCAGCTGAATGACCTGTTGAAACTGGATATCCGTTTATTCTTCCGGCACCCGCTCACGGCGCTGCAGGCGGTGATTGAAGGATCCTGGCGTTACTATTACCCGGTGCTGAGCGACAAGTCCTGGATACGCGTCTATATCACGGAAGATGATACCTTCGGCTGGCACACGGAGAACCCGACCGCGAAGAGCCGACTCTATGAGTGGTTTGACGTTTTCTGGGAGAAAACGCCGGTTCTTACAATGTTCACCGATCCGGGGCTGTATATATGGCTGATCTTCTTCGCGTTTTTCCGTGCCCTGCGCGTTCACTGCAAGAGGGCCGCGGCGCTTATCGCGCCTCTCGTGATATTCGCGCTCGGTTTGATTGTCACTCCTCTTAACGGGGATCTGCGGTATGCCTTCCCTGTCATATGCGCGCTCCCGCTCACCGTAGCGGCTTTCGGCAGGCAAAGCATAACATTTCACAGTGATAAAAAGGTTATCGGGTTATCAAATTTCTGACGCGACCGCATTTGACTTGTGAAATAATCAAACTGATGATAAAATGGAATGTAAACAATATTCATATGACCGACGGGGCCGTCAGGTACTCTGAGGATGTGAGGTGGAGCCTTGTTTGCCGTTCAGAATGATAACCTGCTTGATCAGAAACATTTAGCAAAGGTAGCGGAGTTTGCAAAAGTAATGATGAACTATCACTTCCCGGATTCGGGTAAACATGCCGAGCATGTGCGCCTGTACACCAAGCTGTTGCTCGTGAATTATAACAATATGTATCCCGACCGCGCCGTCAGCGGTGATGAAATAAAGATGATCTGCCTCGCGGCATCTCTGCATGATATCGGCATGATCGGTATTCCGGACATGCTGTTGAATAAAAAAGGTCCTCTGACGGAGGAGGAACGGCTTCAGTTCCGGAACCACGCGAAAATGGGTGCCGAGATTATCGACCGCATGGCCGACATCAACAGGCTGACAAAGCACGAACGTTCTCTCCTGCACAATGTATGTCTCTATCACCATGAACGCTATGACGGCAACGGATACCCGGAAGGGCTGAAAGGAAACGAAATTCCGCCGGAGGCGGTTGCCGTCAGTCTGGCCGAAGTCTATGACGCGCTGACCAGTGAGAACTATACGGCAGCCCGCGGTCATGACGAGGCTATGCGTACGATTCTTTCCGGCGAGTGCGGCGCTTTCGATCCGGACTGGCTGAAATGCATGGAAAAATGCAGCCGGGATCTGCAGCTTCTGCTGGACTGCGGCAGCAATGAAGAACGCCGCCTGCTGCTGGAAAGCACCTTCGGGCAGAGCAAGAAGGGGTACTGGATCAAAAAGCGGTTGATCGATCTCGCTCTCTGTGTACCCGCGGCAATTGTGTTCAGTCCGTTTGCCCTGCTTATCTGTGCCGTCATCTGGATCGATGACCCGCACGGCAGCCCGATCTTCAAACAAACGCGAATCGGCCGTCACAAGAAAGAATTCACCATGTACAAATTCCGTTCCATGTATGTCGACGCCGAACAGCGTAAGCAGGAGCTGGAGGCGAAAAATGAAAAGAACGGACCTGTATTCAAGATCAAGGATGATCCGCGCATTACACGTGTCGGCAGATTTCTGCGAAAAACAAGCGTTGATGAACTGCCTCAGCTGATCAATGTGATCAAAGGAGATATGACGCTGGTAGGTCCGCGCCCGCCGCTCCTGTCCGAAGTGGAGCAATACAGCAGGTACACGGAAATGCGTCTCAGCGTGACACCCGGGCTGACCTGCATCTGGCAGGTACAGCCGAAGCGTGACGATATCAGCTTTGAAGACTGGATGGATATGGATATCGCCTATATCGGCACCAGGTCCGTACGTGAGGATATGAAGCTGCTGTTGCTCACGGTATTAAGTGTATTCCGCGGGGACGGCGAATAAGCACAGCCGCGTGAACGGAATGATCGGGGGAAAAGCCATGAACAAACTCGCAATCGCGATCGGAATCCTGTTTCTGTTGTGTGCCGGGCTGACCGTCAGCATGGTGCCTGATATGCTGAGCCTGATTCTGATCATCCTGATGTGCATCATTATCTTCGCGGGGTTTCTGTTCGGCATGGTTCCGTGCCTGAACGCGAGCGACGGATTCAAAAGAGCGATCGGCCGTCTGCGCCGTATGAAGGAAACCACCGCTGAGGACAGGTGGCTGATGCTGCGTGAAAACAGTGACCTGTTCGGCAACACAATGCTGAACGGCATGTTCGCCACCTATATGGAGCACGCGGACGCGCAGTACAAAGCCGGTCAGGTTGTCAGCAACATCGGTGATACATTCAGTGACGACATGCTCAGCCTGAAGTGCTGGCAGTCCCTTTGCGCGCAGATCCCGGGCACCATGACCGGCCTCGGTCTGCTGGGCACGTTCCTCGGTCTCATTCTCGGTATCAGCGGAATCGGCTTCAGCAGTGTGGCGGTTGCGCTGGACAGTGTGGAATCACTGCTTTCCGGTATTGAGCTGGCTTTCTACACATCCGTCGTCGGCGTTATTCTGTCCATCCTTTATAATCTGCTCCACCGCGCTGTCTGGAATATTGCCTGGCGGCAGATGGGGCTTTTTGTCCGTGAGTTTCATAATACCGTCATTCCTTCAGCCGAAGAGCAGGAGCGTATCCGCAAAAGCGAGGATATGAAAAAGATTCTGGAGCGTCTGGACCGCATCCCGAAAAATGACGGTTTCCGCGTTGAGGGCGATGAAAACGCGATTCGCCGCAGCAATGAGCACGCGGTTATGGAGAGTATTCAGGAAGCCATCACCGGCGGCGAATTCAGCTTTCACCTGCAGCCCCGCTGCCGTCTTTCCAACCGCAAGATTGTAGCGGCTGAAGCGCTGATCCGCTGGAACAGGCCGGGAATCGGTCTGGTTTCGCCCGGCAGTTTTATGCCCGTTATCGAAAAAAACGGCTTCATCGCCCGGCTGGATCAGTATATCTGGGATTCCATTATCAGCATGCAGCATAAGCGTATAGAATCCGGTGAGCGTGCCGTACCCGTATCCGTCAATATCAGCAGTACGGACATTCTCGCGTTCGATGTGCCGGAGTATCTCACCGGTCTGCTGAAAAAATACGATGTCCCGCCTGTTTACCTGGCAATTGAGATCAGTGAGGCGTCCTATCTGACAGGCGGACCGATGGTCGCCGATGTCGAAAAGAAACTGCGCGCCGCCGGTTTCAAAGTAATCATGGACGGCTTTGACGGGGACTTCCTGGCTTTGGAAAGGCTGACAGCATCGCCGGATGAAGCAAAACTGAACATGACCACGCTCAAGGGTACCGTGGAAGACGTGTTCCGCCACGCGAAGGAGAAAAACATGGTTCTGCTGGCTGAACATATCGAAAGTATGGAACAGCTGGCCACGCTGCGCAAATGCGGCTGTGACGAGGGTCAGGGATACGCGCTGTATGAACCCGTTGACACGGAGGAGTTTTTCAACCTGTTTGAAAAACACGGAAAGAAGAAGCTATGAAAAAGGATCAGGAATCTGAAAACTACTGGCAGTCGAATACGGACATCCTGTCCGCGCTGCTTCTGGTGGTTATGCTGGTCGCGGCGGTCCTCATCCTGTATCTGATGGATTCTCCCGGGGATATACCGCGTGAGTACACGCCGACCCCGGCGTATTCAGCCGGAGCAATGAACACGCCCGCACCGACACCGGAGCATACCGGCAGATATGATGACGGCGGTGACTATGACGACGGCGGCGGAGACGAAACACCCGCGCCGACGCTCACCCCCACCCCGGAGGTAACCGTAACGCCCACTCCGACACCGACCGTATATCTGCCCGGCGGAGGCGGATACGGTGATGAGGATGACACGGGCAAGGTTGCCGTGTATGTGCTGATCACGGACAGTGAAACCGGCCGCGTCATTCCTGAGGCGGATATCGGCTTTGTGCTGTATAACGAACACGGTGTACGGCAGACGCTCAATACCTATTATCCGCAGAGAATCCACTACACGGACTTCGCGACAACGGAGGACGGCGTGTTCTATCTGCCGGAAAAAGTGCTCACAGGTTCCTATATTTTTGCCAATCTTAACGCCCCTGCCGGATATTACATCGCCGATGATTACACTTTCACGGCGGAGCATGATCATGACTGGCCGGATCCGAATGTAGTCAAAATTCCGTTCAGCCCGGTCAAAAGTACCGTCAGAATCAGCCTGACCGACCGGAATACGGATACCGGGCTTGAAGGTGCTTCCTTCAGTGTGATCGCGGCTGAGGATATTTTTACTGCCGACGGCACACTTCGTTTCCGCAAAGGTGAGATCACGGATACCGTTGTTACCGGAGAGGACGGTCGTGGTGAAAGCATACTGCTGTATCCCGGTTACTATGATGTTGTGATGGATACCGCGCCGCTTTACTATGCCGGCGGGCTGGCCGAAAAGAATGTTCGTGTAGGCGGAGATGTAAACGGTCCCGTACCCGCGAACACAGCGTTCAGCACAGTAAAAACAGCGGTCCTGCTCACCGTGCGTGACGAGCTGTACGCGCAGCGCGTACTGGAGGATGTTCCCTTTGAGGTACTGGCCTCCGGCAGTGCCGCTGTCAGTACCTTCAGTACAGACAGCAGCGGCCGGTTGCTGCTTACGGATCTCGAAAAGAGTTCCGCGTACAGGTTCACACAGACAGGTGCCCCGGACGGTTATCTCTTTGATGATACGGAGCACGCGTTCACCGTGGATGAAAACGGTCTGATTGACGGTGAACCGGAATGCGTACTGGATATCACCAACCGGATGATCCGTGTAGCCGTACAGACGCGGGACGCGATTTTCGGCAATGAAATCAGCGGCATCGCGATCGGCCTTTATGACACGGACGGCAACCAGATACGCCTGTGGACAAGCACTGCTCTCGCAGAGAATGTTGAAAACCTGCCTGTTGGGCAGTACCGGCTGATTCTGAACGGTGAAAACGGCAGCATGCAAACCATCACCGTCCGTGACACGGCGGAAAAACAGAACTTCACTTACGGCATCTGGACAACAACTGATATCATCGCGATTGCCGGCGGGGTACTGGTATTGATTCTGATCGCCGTACTGCTGATCAGGCGCCGCGCGCGCAAGTAACGGAGGAATAAGTGTATGAGTGAAAACAGCAGCATCCGCCTGCGTGTGGGAGACCTTATTCACGCGGTTGTCAAAAACAGAAAAATGATCCTGCTGCTGACCCTTGCCGGGCTGCTCATCGGCGTGGTCATGAGCGGGCTGAGTTTCCTGCGCGGCGAACTGGCCAAGCAGTATCTGATCACTGCCTCCGCGGCTGTGAATAACCTTACGGAAAGCGGTCACTATCCGACCAGCGGCGCGGATTATCCCCGCAATGAGGATATGACCATGGCCACCGGAATGGTGGACAGCGTGATCTATGTACTGAAAAGCGACCGGAATCTGAGCCGCGTAATCGAAAAAGCGGGGTTGCTCGGAATCACCACCGCGAATATCGGCACCAACCTCACGCTCACGCAGTATGAGTCCACCCGTATTATCGAAGCCTCGCTGTACTGGCGCAGCGCCGACGAAGGCGCTGAGCTCCTCAACACGATTTTCACCGAAGGCAACCAGGTACTGCGCGATGTGCTCGGCACAGGCAATGTTACCGTAATCAATGAACCCGCCGCCAAGTATCTGATCGGCGGAAACCTGAACGCGAGTCTCTGGGTATACATGACGCTGATGGGCTTTATTCTGGGCGTGATGATCAGCGTGCTCCGCTATCTGATCCAACCGACACTCACCAACGTGCGCGATGTGGATCAGCTGTTCGGCATTGAAACACTGGCTGTGCTTCCCGATAACAAGCCATGGTTTGAGCGTCGCGGCGAAACACTCACGGAAGATTCCGGCACAGACGCCATCTCCGCCGAGCTGACCGGCGCCGCGCATATTCTGCGGCACCGTCTGGGCAGCGGTGATCACAAATGCGTATATATCACTTCCGCCAATCATGAGGAAGGCAAGAGCGCCGTTGCCGCCAATCTGGCGGTTGCCCTTTCCGGGCTTGGTTTCCGCGTACTGCTGGTTGACTTTGATTTTCATAATCCGACCCTCGGTAAAATGTTCCTGAACAGCGTGGATTATGAGCACTCCTTCAACGCGCTGTACCACGGCGAAGTCACCGAAGCGGAAGCCGTAACCACCGTAAACGGTTATCTGGATCTGCTTCCGGCTATTGTGGAACGGCGTGCCGTTGTTATGGACGATAATACGATTTCCGCCGTAAAGCGGCTCAGTGAAGAATATGACTATGTACTCATGGATACTCCGCCCGTGGGTATGGCGGCTGATGCCATGAGTCTGAACCAGCTGGCGGACAGCGTTGTCTTTGTCATCCGTTACGACGCTTCACCCGTTTCCGTAATCCGTGACGCGCTGGATAAGCTGGATAAATCCGGCACGCGCGTCATCGGCTGTGTAATCAACGGTGTAAAAGGAAAGAAAGAACGTAAAAAGGACTGACCCTGACGTCGGCGGGAGGCTGAAAGCATGACGGCATTGAGAACACAACGGGATAAATGGGTTTACCCTGCTGTTGTTTTTATTCTGCTAAACAGCTTCGGCTTTCCCGGCAACCTGACGCTGGTTTTCGGTAACGCGCTGGGCACCATCATTGAATACGGCGCTTTTCTGCTGATGATTGTCATCATGCTGTTCACCAGCGCCGATAACGTGATGGATATTCTCGTGCTGGACCTGAAAGCAAAATATACACCGGTCTATCTGTTCACGGCGGTCCTTTTCGGCACATCCATGATTGTTACGCGTTTTTCCGGCACGGAGCTGATTACCTGCGTCCGTCTTACGGTCACTGTGCTGTTCGCGCTGTGGGCATGCGAAAATTTCTCCCTGCAGGAGATGCTGCGTCTTGTTTACATTACGCAGATCATCTTTGTTGCCTTCAACCTGCTCTTCGTTACTGTTTTCCGCAACTATGTGTACCGGGAAAGCGCCGGCTACGCGAATGATTTCGTCGGTCTGTTTTCCGCGAAAAACGGCATCGGAAGCGAGCTTGCCTTCGGCATAATGATGCAATTGCTGCTTGGCCGGGAGTACCGCCGCACGCGGGAAAAAGTCAGCCTGTCCTTTGTAATCGTACTCACCGTGCAGATCCTGCTGCTGGCGCTCACGCATAACTGGAGCTCGTTTATCTGCCTCTGTGTGCCGGTTGCCTGGCTTATGCTGTATGACCGGCGCGGCGGTAACGGCACAAGGCTTCCGCTCGGCATTATCTATATTGCCGGCAGCGTCGGGTTCATCATCGTCGCGCTTACGGTGATTCCCATTTTCACACCGTTGTTTGAAGCCATCGGCAAGGACGCCACGCTTACCGGCCGCACTCCCCTGTGGCGGCAGGCGCTGAAGATCATGCGCGGCAAATATCTGCTGACCGGCTACGGCTACGGTATGTTCTGGCGTAACCCGTCCGCGGTGAGGCTGCTGCACAGCGGTTTTGATGAATATTCCTTCATGGCGCAGCAAATGTCCGGCGCGCACAATGTACTCATCGAAATGCTGCTGAATTCCGGTGTCCTCGGCATCGGCGCGTTTTTCGCCTCAATGCTGGCCTGTATGAAGCGTCCCCGGGAGCTTGAAGAGAAAAACTATGTTTTCTGCGCCTGTTATGTGCTGCTTTTCATGATTTACGGGTTTACGGAGCGTTCGTTCGCGACGCATGAATTCCTGACCCTGTTTATTTTCTATACAATGGGTCTCGCGTGCAACAGAGCCGCCCTGTCCGGGAGAAGCATACCCGGACAGAGGCCGCGGAAAGGAAGAAAATGAAAACCGGGGCTAACAGATACCTGCGTCTCATGCGCACCATCGGTATAACAGGAGTCGCCTTTGTCATCAATTATCTGATCTCCCTGTTCCTCACGCCGCATATCACGGACAATGTAGGTACGGAAGCGTTCGGTTTTGTCACACTGGCAAAGAACATCGCCCAGTATGCCACCATCGCGACACTCGCGCTCAATTCCTACGCCGCGAGACATATCGCCGTGGAATATCACCGGGGCGATATGGAAAAGGCGAATATCTACTTCAGCTCCACAGTCTTCGGTGACGCGGTGCTGGGGCTGGTTGTTTTCGCGGCGGCTGCTGTCGGCATTGTTTATCTGGACAGGATTTTCACCATCCCGCCGGAGATCGTACCGGATGTCCGGTTGCTGTTCTTGCTGGTATTCATCAAGTTCCTCGCGGTTACGGTGTTCACCGCGGCCGAATCCGGTGCCGCCATCGCGGACAGGCTGGATACGGCGGGCGTTTTCAAGCTGATCAGCTACATCACGGAAGCCGCGGTACTGCTGGTTGTTTACCGTGTGTTCGCGGCAAGGGTATATTTTGTCGGCATCGGTCTTCTCGCGGCTTCACTGGTGATCATCGCGGGCAATGTATTCATCTGCCGTAAGTACACGCCGGAGTTGAAAGTCAGCCGCAAAAGCTACCGTTTTTCCGCGGTACGCAGGCTTATCGGAGACGGCATCTGGACAACTGTCAACGATCTCGGCGCCATGCTGCATTCCGGTCTGGATCTTGTTATGTGCAACCTGATGCTCACGCCTCTCTGCATGGGGCAGCTGTCCATCGCGAAAGATATCGATCTTATCTTTCACAGTCTTTACCAGCTGGTGGGTAACGCGTTTCATCCCATGCTGCTCAAGTCCTACGCGGACGGAGACAAGGACAAGCTGCTGTCCCAGCTGAAGCTGAGCATGAAACTTTCAGGCTGCCTGTCCAATCTGGCATTCGCCGGCTTTGCCGCGCTCGGCACGGCGTATTTCACGCTGTGGATTCCCTCTCAGGATACGGACCTGATTTACCGCCTTACGCTGATTACAGTGCTTACCAGCGTAGCCAGCGGTCCGATGACGCCGCTTTACTATATCTATACACTCACCGTAAAGCAGAAGTTTCCGTGTATCGTAACAATCGTCACCGGGCTGATGAACGTACTGGGCATGTATTTGCTGATCCGTTTTACCACCCTCGGCGTATGGGCCGTTGTCTGGACTACGGTAGTGCTTGTCGGCTTTATCAACTATGTGAGCAATCCGCTGTATATGGCGCATGTGCTGAATGTTCCGAAGAGCACCTTCTATCCGGGCATTGTTCGCAATGTGCTCTCATGCGGCGCGATGACACTGTTATTTTACGGGCTGAGCAGGCTGTATATGCCTGACAGTTGGATCACGCTTTTCCTGTGTGCCGGCGTATACGCGCTGCTCGGCACATGTATCCACTTCGCCGTCTGTCTGTCCCGGCAGGAACGCGGGCAGTTGCTGGCAAAACTGCGGAAAAGGCACGGCACGGAAAACGCACTGTAAATGAATACTGTCAACCGGGAGGAGTCGCGTATGAAACTCGGCATACTGGTCACAATCATCAGCGGTTTCGGGAAAAAGGGTTTCTATCACAGTCAGGAAATCGGTCTCGGAAAAGCGCTGGCCGCGAAAGGGCACGATATCACCGTATACAAATGCCTCGCGCGTAACAAGCATGAAGATGACATGGAGGTCAGCGATCATCTGCGTGTGCGCTACTTCCCCATTCCTGCGGTCGGTGTACACGGGCTTTTTAATCCTGCCGTGCTGGATAAGGACCTGGACGGGTTGCTCGTTTTCAGTGACACACAGATTTTCCTGCCCCGTGTATACCGCTGGTGCAAAAAAAACGGCGTCGCGTTTGTGCCGTATATCGGCATCGCTCACAGTGCCTGGAAGAAGAAAGTGATGGATCTGCTGTTCCGTGCCGGCACGCTGCGTATCTACCGTGAGCTTCCCGTAATCGCCAAATCCCCCGCGGTAAAGGATGAGCTGCTTGCTCTGGGGGTAACGCGGTGTGATGTGGCGCCGGTCGGGCTGGATGAAACAGAGCTGAAAACGGACTACGCGTGCCATGACCGCGAGGCGCTGCGCCGCGAAATGGGTTACGGACCCGATGATGTTGTCATCGGTTTTGTCGGCCGGCTGAAGGTTGAGAAGCAGCCGGAGGAAATGATCGGCCTGTTTAACGGAATCAAGGACCGGAAGCGGTTCCGTCTGCTGATGGTCGGCGAAGGTTACCTGAAGGAAAAGGTCGAGGAAAAGACCGCCTCCCTCGGGCTTTCAGACCGGGTGCGGCTCATCGAGCGCGTACCGTATGAGGATATGTGGAAAATCCACGTTGTATGCGATTACTTTGTCAATCTCTGCACGCGGGAGATCTTCGGCATGGCCCTGCTGGAAAGTGTATATTACCGTTCCTCCGCCGTGGCGCTGCACGCGCCCGGTCCGGATGTGATTCTGAAGGATCTGCCCGGGCACGCGCTGTGCACCAGTATGGAGGATATCGCGAATCGCCTCTGCGCGCAATATCCGGACGCGGACGATCTGGCATACAGTTCTGAGGAGCTGCTGCGGCGCTTCTCATGGGATATCGCCGCCGACCGGTTTATTGCCCTCACAGCAAAGGAGGCCGGGAAATCATGCTGAAAACAATGGCCAAAACAGCGTTCCTGAACGCGCTGTTCCTGCTGCCCCATAATAATATCTATTCCTTTCACTGCATCTGTGACGATGAAACCGAGCGCCGGCTCACGGGCAGAAGCTTTGACACACAGGCCTTTTACGGTTTTGTGAAGCGCCACGGGCCCTATCGGCCGCTGGACGTTCTGTGCGCGGAAACCGCGCTTCGCGGCGACGCCGCCCTTACCTTTGATGACGGCCTGCGGGATGTGTTTGACGTGGCATACCCTTTTCTGAAGGAGAATCAGATTCCGTTCACGGCGTTTGTGCTGAGCGGAAAGCTCGGTCAGCCGGGTTACCTCACTGCGGAACAGCTGAAAACGCTTTCGGATGACCCGCTGGTAACAATCGGCAGCCACGGCGTTTCCCACGCGCATCTGTCCCGGCTGAGCGAAAGCGAACAGAAAGAGGAGCTGGAAATATCGAAGGCAGAGCTGGAGCGGCTGCTTCAGAAGCCTGTCAGATACTTCGCGTACCCTTTCGGTGATTTCAGCGAAACCACACTCCGTCTGGTTCAGGATGCCGGCTATGAAGCGGCCTTCGCGGTGGAGGGCAGGCCCCTGACCCGCTGTAATCAGGGCGCGCCGTACCGGATTCCGCGCCTGTCCATCGCGGATAATACGCTCGCGTTCTATCGCCGCTCATAATTCCACGCCTGTCTGCAAGGAGAATGAAATGCAAATTTTCCTGATCTTTTGTTTTCTGACATCCGCCGCGGTATATGGTGCGCGCCGAATATGTGATACCGTCAGAAAAGACCTCCCGTTCAGCCGGGCACTGCTGATCTGCGCCGTGTGCGCGGCCGCTGCCGGCGTTCCCGCGGTGTTGCTTGTCTCCGCGTCACACGCGACGGACGATCTGCTTCTGTTTCTGGCCGTCGCGACATTCGCCGTTGCTGTATGGATCAGCGTATCGTGGCTCGGCGCGAACCGCCGCGCGGCGCCAAAGATCTGGTTTTGGCTGATGATCCTCTATCTGACTGTTCTGTTCACGGTCACCCTGCTCCGCACGGGAGAAAACATCCATACGGATGTAATCTTCTCCATGAAAAAGTTCAGGATGCTGTTTACGGACGGTTCCCCCGAGGGCGTGATCCACGTTCTGCTGAATATCGCCATGCTGGCGCCCTTCGGTTTCCTGCTGTGCGCCGTGAACAGAAAATCGCTTCATCCGGCTTATATCTTTTCCGGCGGGCTGTGGATCAGCAGCCTGATCGAAAGCATACAATACCTCTTCGCGCTGGGCGAATGTGACCTGGAGGATGTGCTGGGCAATGTCGTCGGGGCAATGCTCGGGTTCGCGGTTTATATCATACTTACCCGGCATACGGAAAGGAGCGCAGAGAACAAGCCATGAAAAAAATCGCGCTGATCGCCTCATCAGGCGGGCATCTGGAGCAGCTGATGATGCTGCGCCCGCTCTCAGCGAAATTCGATACCTTCACCGTAACGGAAAAAACCGGCTACAGCGCGGGTGACACGGGAAACAGGGTGTATTATCTGAAGCAGGTCAACCGGCGGGAATGGAAATTCATTCCGCTGATGATCGCGAACACCTTCATTTCCCTGCGGATTCTGCTCCGTGAAAAGCCGGACGCGGTTATCTGCACAGGCGCGCTGGCCACGGTTCCGTTTTGCCTGCTTGCCAGGCGCGTTTTCCGCAAAAAGCTGATCTTTATCGAATCCTTCGCGAAGGTTACGGACGGAACGATAACCGGCAGACTGATGTATAAACATGCCGATCTGTTTATCGTGCAGTGGGAAAGCATGCTGAAGGTCTATCCGAAGGCGAAATATCTGGGAGGGATCTACTGATGATATTCATCACACTGGGTTCTCAGAAGTTTCAGTTCGACCGTCTGCTCCGTGCTGTGGATGAACTGATCGCGGCGGGCAGAATCACGGAGCCCGTGTTCGCGCAGGCAGGATACAGCACCTATGTCCCGAAACATTTCACCTTTGAGACATTCATGGACGGGGACAGTTTTTCGCGGCATATTGCGGAAGCGGATGTTGTCATTGCCCACGCGGGCACGGGAGCAATCATCCGCGCGGTCAAGATGGGCAAAAGAGTCATCGTTGTACCGCGACTGAAGAAATACGGCGAGCATGTGGACGATCACCAGACGCAGATCGCTGAGCTGTTCTCGTCCGCCGGCATGATTGTGCGGTGCGATGACTGTTCCGTTCTGGATGAAAAACTGCGTGAGGTCCGTGAACTGGAGATCAAGCCTTATGTTTCAAACACGGACGCCTACATTTCCTTCATTACGGATTTTCTGGAAAGCAGGTAAGCGCGATGAATACTTATGAAAAAAAAATGCTGATCCGGCAGATGTTCCGTAACCTCCGTTTTTTCTGTCTGCCGATGGCTGAAAGCCGCAGGAAATATATCGTAAAGCATCAGGTTTTCGCCTCCTGCGGTGAAAACCTGTTCTGGCAGCCGCGCAAGCTGCCGTCTGACCCGAAATGCATCCGGCTGGGCAATAATGTGGTTGTGGCCGCGGATGTGACATTCATCAATCACGATGTGATCTATCTGCTGATCAACCGCATGGGCAAGGGGCCGTGTAAAGAGCATCTCGGCTGTATTGATGTAGGTGATAACGTGTTTATCGGTCTCGGATCAAAGATCATGGACGGCGTGCGGATCGGTCCGAACGCGATCATCGCGGCGGGCAGTGTTGTTACAAAGGATGTGCCCGCGGGTTCTGTGGTCGCCGGTGTTCCGGCAAAGGTAATCGGCAGCTTTGACGCCACGGTGGAAAAACAGTTGGCCGCTTCCGCGGAGACGCGCGGCGACAGCCGTTTCAGTGAGGAGAGGATCCGGGACGCCTGGGCCCGGTTTGAAAATAACGCGCGCTCATCAATGTAAAGGGGCTGTAAGGGTGAATATTATAATCTATACAGACTATTATCCCGCTCCTGCCGAATATAACATGCCCGCGGATACGCATGTGATCCGGTACTTTGCCGAAAAGCTCATGGAAAAGGGGCATACCGTGCGGGTCGTGCGCCTGTTCTACAGGCCTCTGAAGGAACTCCGCCCCGGAAACGCGAAGTTTGTTCTGCCCCGGTACGCGGACTATGAAATGAACGGAATACCGGTGCATCTGATCCGTTATCAGATGCTTGAACCGAAGCGCACCTACCCTCAGCGCTTTCAGGCGAAAATGATTAACCGGCATTTGAAAAAATGGAAGGCTTCCCTGCCGTATAATGCGGACAGGGTGTTTGTACACTTCCCCACCTTCTTCGGCGGACTGGATGAAATTTTCAACGGTACCTCCGCGATCATGGGTGATTTCCACAATATTGACGTCACCGTAATGCGCGAAAGGGACAAAAGCGGCGCGGCGCGCGCTTTTGTACAAAAACTGCGTGTTCTAGGCTACCGTAACAACCGCGTACGCGATTACCTTGCCGCGGAATTCGGTTCCTCCGGTGTAACGCTTCACCGGGTTTATACCGGTATCGACAGCGGCATGCTCGCCGCGCCGGATGCCGTTGAAGCAAGGAAGCGCACTTCCGGCGGCGTACTGCGCGTCATCTATGCCGGGCAGCTGATCCCGTTAAAGAACGTGGATATTCTGGTACAGGCCGTGCGCAAACTGGATTTTGAAACGGAGCTTGTCATCGTGGGCGACGGCGAGGAAATGCCGCGGATCCGCGACCTCGCGGGCAATGACCCGCGTATCCGCTTCACCGGCTGGCTGGAAAGAGAGAAAGTCACCGAACTCATGGCAAACGCGGATGTACTCGCCATGGTCAGCAGTCCGGAAAGCTACGGCATGGTTTACCTTGAAGCTATGGCTAAGGGCACGATCCCGGTTGCCGCCAGGGGTGAAGGCTTTGACGGCATTATTCTGGACGGGGAAAACGGCTTCCTCGTACAGCCGCGGGATATTGACGCTCTGTCCCGCGTGCTTGCCGTAATCCGCGGCATGAGCACGGAGGACCGCGCCCGTCTGATTGAAAATGCTTATCAGACGGCATGCACCCTCACGGAAGACAAAACAACCGACCTCTTCCTGGAGCTGAATCATTAACCGTCTGAGAAAACAAAGACCCGCGTCCCCGTAACACAGATAAGGAGAAAATAAATATGAGAAAAGCACTTTTTTCGTCGGTTCTTGCTGTCATTCTGTGCCTTCTGCTCTGCCTGACAGCCACGGCTGAGCCTACCGCGGAACCGGTTCCGGAAGTGTTTGAAATTTCCGGCGGCGTCCTCACCGTCCGTTTCCCGGAGGGTACCGAGCCCGTATTCAGGTTCATCAGCGGAGATTATGCCATGGAACCTCTTGCGGAAGGCGAAACCGTGAACGGTCTGACCGTGATCAGCTATATTCTGCCGGAAGAAGCCCGTTCTGCGTCACAGCTGTTTGTCGCGGCGGTCGATCTGTCCGGCGGCATGCAGACAGATGTCCGTCTGGGGCTTTACTGCACACTGGAAAACGGTGATATTTACTGCATGGGGCAGACGAAGCAGACGCCGGACTACTATATTGACTGCAGTGAGGGATATGAATACAGCGACGGCCGTACCCTCATGATCCGGCTTCCCGGCAGCCCCGCCACCGGTTATGAGTGGACTCTGACCCCGGATAACAGCGGCGTGCTGGAGCTTGTGGACAGCTATGAAATTGATATGCGCGAGAATGAGGATGATCCGCTGGTTTCCGCTATGGGTTTCTTCTTTCTCCCTGCTGAGAATCCGGTCGGGACTGAAGGCAGTATGCTCTTTACCCTGACCGCGGCTCCGGAAGGCGTATCCGCCGGAAAAACGATGACATTCTGTTTTTCGCTGGATGAAGACGGTCAGATCGCCGGTGCGGACTGCATCCGTTGACCTCCGTAACACACCGCTTAACGAAAACCCGCCGGATCGCTTTTCCCGGCGGGTTTTGTGTATTGAGCTTGCGGACAATTGCAAAGCCCAGGGCCAGCCCGCAGGCCGAAACCACTGCCCAATGCTCATTTCGCTTAAAAGTAGGCACATTCGAAGGGGTCCCGGGTGGCGATCGCAAAGCCCCCGGGTCGGCCCGCAGGCCGAAACCACTGCCCAATGCTCATTTCGCTTAAAAGTAGGCACATGCGAAGGGGTCCCGGGTGGCGATCGCAAAGCCCCCGGGTCGGCCCGCAGGCCGAAACCACTCTATTCCCTGCGGTTATTCATCCTGTAGGCGCCCGGTGTCACACCGTACAATTGCTTGAACCGGCGGATGAAGCTGGACACATTCAGCATGCCGGTGCGGCTGCACACCGTCTGGATGGACTCATCCGTTTCCCGCAGCAACCGGCAGCTTTCCTCAAAGCGCATATTCTGCACATAATCGGACAGGCTCTGTCCCTGCCGTGAACGGAAATAATGAGAAAGATTGGATACAGACAGATTGAAATGCTCCGCCATGGTATCCACATTAAAATCGGGTCGGAACGCGTTCTGCCGCACATAGTCGAGCATCATGCCAAAGCGGTCATCCTGCGCCTTTTCCCGCAGTGTGCGGATGGATTCGCACAGATCACAAATCAACCGGTTCAGTGTGGCCGTCAGCTCGCTCACGGTATCAAAGGAAACGATTTCCTCCATCAGATGATCCGGCAGTACCGGATCGCTGGTAAGCCCTCCGAGGGTTTTCACAACCGTATTCACAATGTCATAACAAACCATGCGTACCGGGGCAACCTGCATGTTTTCGCTCTTCATAAGGTCAATCATTTCATGGATAACCGCGGTTGTGTTCTCGGCATCCAGCCGCAGCAGATACTGCTGCAGGCGCTCAATCTCACGGGAAGGATAAACATACAGCGCGTTCTCAACGTTCTTCTGCTCCTCCCAGAAGCAGATACAGCTGTTGCCGCGCAGCATACGCATATCCAACGCCTGGCAGGCCTGGCGGTATGCTTCCGGAATACCGTCCGCGTCCGCCGCGGGATCGCTCACGCCGATCGCGGCATCCAGCAGGAAAACTTCTTCCAGCTTCACATGGAACGGGCAGAATACCGTTTCAGCCGGCTCATCGGTATACTCCAAAGGCAGAATCACGGAAATGCGACGGACATCGGATTCATGATGGTAGATCATGGGTTCAACATCAAAGAAGGATGTCATAAAGCGGCGGATATCCTCCTCCTGCGGCAGATTCTCCGCTGTGCAGTCCAGCTTAATTGTCGCTACACGGAAAGGACCGTTCAGGCTGACACCGTTTTCCTCCGCCCGCTGCCGGATCGCCCCGCTGTCGCCGAATCCGTGCAGAAGCCGCCCGTACAGCCTGTGGAGCGCGGCCGAGCGGTTTATATCCAGCTTACTGTGAAGATCGTCACTGACCCGGTTCAGCCGTTGCAGTTCCTGCTTCACCACGTCAACCTCACTGTCATACCGGGTCATGTTGATATCCGGCGCGGCGTCGCGCACCAACTGCAGAATCGGCCGGTAATTATGCCGCAGAATCAGAAAAGCGATACCGGCGCATATCACCAGCAGTACGGAAGCCTGCAGCGCCGCGTTCATGCGTGTCTTGCGGATTCCGCTTTCGGCAACCGTGACCGGCGTTGCTGTCACAATCCGCCATCCGCTTACGGTGGAAGTCAGGCTCTGTAAATAGTATTCGGTGCCGTTCATCCGTGTCCGTTCCGTATTCCCGTCCGCAGGCAGCGATACAGCGTCAAGCGCGCGGATATCTTCAGCGCTTCCGACTGTCAGGAACGGAACCTTGTCAGCGTCATAAACCGCGGCAAAGCAGCCTTCACCCGCGGTAACGGCGGAAAGAATCTCCCGCAGGCCGTTTGCCGGAATCAGGAAGCCCAGCCGTGCGCGTGTGGAAACAAGGAACTGGTTGGGACGCACAAAAACCGTAACATACTCCCGTGACCGGTTACCCACTATGCTCACTGTATCCTGCGGCCAGACAATAATCCAGTTGTCCGAGGCGATTACATCCATCAGGTCCTGCCGCGTATGATTCGCGTAAATATACTGCTGATCGGTGAATATTTCCCGTTTCATGGACCCGGAAGGAAGATAAACCAGATCCTGATTGTCGCTGCAATAGAAGATACAGTCCGCGAATGTGGATACCGCGCCGTAGTATGCCAGCTGTCTGGCGGCTTCCATCCGGTCCGTCACTTTGATATCCGGACCGATTTTTTTGATTTTTGAATCCTGCTGCACAAGATAGCTGATGTTGTATATATCCCTGAAACGGTCATCAAACCGGCTTCCCGCCTGTTTCAGCGCCTCATAGCTGTTTTCGGTGATCTCCAGCCCGTAAATATTCGTGAGATAACCGGAAAAAGCGAAAAACACAATCAACATCACAGCAACCAGAAGAGAAAGGACCGGGACCAGATTACTGTAAAAACTTTTACCGGCATGCTGCATAAAAGCTCTCCGTTCTGTATCAATATGAAAAAATAAACATCAAATACAAGTATGGCATGTTTGCGCAAAATATGCAAGCCTTGTAAACCGTTATTCTTCAATATCCGCATATTCACAAAGCAATTGCAAATTGCGTAAAACAGCGTTTTTCTGCTATCCTTATTTCAGATTGAGGCAGGATTATATTGTTTCCGCTGTCGGAGAAAGGATCGTTTGTGACCCGTTTTCCGTGCCGGAAAAGGAGACTGAAATGAAAGGAACGCAGGCATGAATACGGCAGGATCTTTACGGCGTTCCCGCACGAATCTACCGCGTGCGGTCGCCCGCCACTGGCAGCTTTACCTCTTTTTGCTGCCCACCGTGGCGTATTTTATCATTTTCCGGTTCTATCCCATGTACGGCCTGCAGATCGCGTTCAGGAACTACCGCGCGGTGGACGGCATTACCGGCAGTCAGTGGGTGGGCATGAAGAACTTCAATTATTTCTTTGCCACGGCTGACTTCAGCCGGCTGATGAAAAACACGCTTTCCGTCAGCATTTTCACACTGCTGCTGTGTTTCCCGCTACCGATCGTTCTGGCGTTGCTGCTGAATCAACTGCCGTCCCTGCGGTTCAAGAAGATCGTTCAGACCACAGTTTACGCCCCGCACTTCATCTCCACGGTCGTTATGGTCGGCATGATCTTCCTGTTCACATCCCCTTCGTCAGGTCTGGTTAACAAAATCTCGGAAGCCTTCGGCGGTGAGGCTGTACACTATACTGCCAGACCCGAATGGTTTGTTCCGTTATATGTAATATCGGAAATCTGGCAGACCACCGGCTGGAGCAGCATTCTGTATCTGGCCGCTCTGTCAGGCATCAACCCGGAGCTGCATGAAGCCGCCATGGTGGACGGCGCCAACAAGCTGCAGCGTGTGTGGCATGTTGATCTCCCCGGCATTTTGCCGACGATCGTTATCATGCTGATCATCAACTCGGGAAAAATCATGAATGTAGGCTTTGAGAAAGCTTACCTGATGCAGACATCCCTGAATATATCCGCTTCGGAAATCATTTCCACCTATGTCTACAAACGCGGTGTGCTGAAAAGTCAGTTCAGCCTTGCCACCGCTGTCGGTCTGTTCGAGTCGGTTATCAATATGATCCTTGTTCTCACCATGAACTGGGTCTCCCGCAAGGTTACCGACTCGTCCCTGTTCTGAGAGGAGGCGGCAGCATGAAGAAGACAGGCACCGCGTCCCCGATCCGCCGCAGCCGCGCGGACAAAACCTTCGATGTTATTGACTACATCCTGATGGCGCTGGCGTTCCTCGTGGTCGCTTACCCGCTTTACTTTGTGGTCATCGCCTCCGTCTCGGATCCCACCGCTGTTTATGAGGGCAAAGTGATCCTCCTGCCCATCCGTCCGACACTGGAGGGCTACGAACGTATTTTCAGCTATTCCAGCCTGTTCACGGGTTATAAGAATACCATCATTTACACCCTCGTCGGTACCGCCATCAACGTTGTGCTGACCATCACCGCTGCGTACGCCCTGTCCCGCAGGGAGCTGGTCGGACGCAATATCGTGATGATGGGCGTCATGATCACCATGATCTTCTCCGGCGGTCAGATTCCGAATTATCTGCTTGTACGCAATCTGGGCATTTACAACACCATGTGGGCGTTGATCCTGCCCGGCGCGGTCAGTTCCTACAACCTCATCGTGGCACGCACTTTCTTCCAGCAGAACATTCCCGATGAACTGCGGGAGGCCGCCGAGCTTGACGGATGTACGGACACAGGCTTCTTCTTCCGCGTGGTCCTGCCGCTGAGCGGCTCCATCATCGCGGTCATGGTGCTCTTCTACGCCGTCGGCCACTGGAACAGCTATTACAACGCGCTCATTTACCTGTCCAGCCAGAGCAAGTACCCGCTTCAGCTGGTTCTGCGCAACATCCTGATTGTCAATACCATGGATGATATGGTGAATGACGTCGCGACACAGGCCGCGCAGCAGCGCATGGGGGACCTGATCAAATACGGTATGATCATTGTCTCCTCCCTGCCTCTGATGATCCTTTATCCCTTCCTGCAGAGATACTTCGTACAGGGCGTCATGATCGGCGCCATCAAGGGCTGACGCCCCGACCCGTGTCAAAAGTGACAAGCTGTGTTTTTTAACGGGAACATACCCGTTGAAATATATTAAAAGGAGGAACCCCCATGAAGAAACTCGCAGCCCTGATGATGGCTCTGGTGCTCGTGCTGACAGTTGTCTGCGCGTCCGCCGCCGATTACCCCGCGAAAGAGGATAATGTGTCCTACGATGTCATGATCCGTATGCGCCCCATGAACGGCGACGCGGACCAGATGAACGTTTTCAAGCAGATGGAGGAAAAGACAAACGTTCATATTAACTTTGAGCAGATCGCCCAGGCCGAGTGGGATGACAAGATCAGCCTGCTGCTCGGTGCCGGCGTGGATCTGCCCGACGCGCTGTATTCCGGCTATTCCATGGACTCCGCCAACCTCGTGAAGTACGGCAGCCAGGGCATTCTGATCTCCCTGAACCAGTATATCGACGAGTATATGCCCAACTTCAAGAGCATGCTGGAAGCCCATCCCGAAGTCAAGGCGGCCATCACCGCCCCCGACGGCAACATCTACTCCCTGCCTTTCGTCCGCTATGACGGTCTGACCGGCAAAATCCCCGGGAACCTTTTCATGAATAAGGTCTGGCTCGAAAAGCTGGGTCTGGAAGCGCCGAAGACCATCGATGATCTTGAAAAAGTGCTGACCGCGTTCAAAGAGAACGACTGCAACGGCAACGGCGAAGCTGATGAGATCCCCATGACCTTCAAGTTCCTGGGATCCCAGCGTGACCTGGGCAGTCTGTTCGGCATGTTCGGCTACGCCGATTCCCTGTATGATGACACCCATCTGATCG